>JAFDTP010000113.1 GCA_019594195.1 Thermoplasmata archaeon | reverse complement strand
TGCGGCCGAGTGATGTAAGGTTATGAATAAGAAATTTTACTTTTGATAAGTAAACGCTTTTTCAACTTTGATGGAGATGGTCCAAAGCTTCTTCTGCATTTTCTCTGACATCCTGTTCAGGGTCTTCAAGTAATTTTCCCAGTTTTTCTTTGATATCCCTATCGATGATTCTTGGTTTTGCTTCAGCCAAAAAGCAGATGATAGCTGAAGTGTTCTTCTGGATTATAGGGTCTTCACTTTCCAACATCTTTTTTATCGTATCGAGTTCAGATTCTGCAACCTCAGGAAATTCCTTGGTAAGTTGTGCAAGTGCATTCAGGGCGTTGTGTACAGTTTGTTTTTCATCGTTCTTGATCAGATCTTTGATAGTACCAGCGTGGCGTTCAACTTTCTCAGGATACTCTTTCGCTAGGGCTGCAAGCACACCAATGTAACCAGAAGCATTTTCGTATTTATGCCTTTCAAGAAGAGTTGCGATCTTATCTAAAGAAGAGACAACTTGATCAGGATATTCGTTGGCTATGTACATGAGTGTTGAAGCCACGTTATCTCTGACTTTTTGATCCTCATCATCCAACGATCTCTTCAGTTCAGAGGACACATCTACGACTTTTTCTGGATCTTTTCTAGCTATCCCCCCTAGAAGTCCAGCGATATTCCTTCTAACTTCGGGCATATAGGCATCGAGGAGTTCACTAAGTTCATCATGATATGATGCTACTTCATCGAGGTTATCTTCTGAGACTCCTGCTAAGACCACCGAAGCGATCAACTTTGAATCACTGTCGCCTCTTTTCGCAATATCTAGTAACTTTTCTATCTCGTCTGATCCCAATTCCTTTTTCAATGATGAACCACAGTTCCTGCACCTCACCTTATTATATCCTAACTCCTCGAAAGATCCGTGCCCGCATTTTGGGCATCTTTTATTTGTCTCCTCGTAAAGCACTGTCATGAACAGAGCTTCTTCCATACCGAGAGGGAAGCCTAAGTCAAATGGACCAAATATATCGAACAAGTTTTACCACTCCTCTACATATCTTTCTAATACGTCCAAAAATCCGGGTTCATGATCTTCATCAACATGATCCGAGTTCCATAATCCAGACTTCCTGATCTTGCTTTTAGGCGAATGATGGCCCAACCAGTCGTTGTTTCTCTGGTCGATCGATGGTTTACCGTGATTGCTAAGCAAAGCTATCGAATTCCGTTCAAGGTAACCACGATCACTTTGTGGGTTAGGTCCGTCGTTGACTTTCAACCATAAAAAGGGCAGTTCTCTGATGTATCTGCTCACTCTTTTTTCCATCTCAAATTCCTGTTCTCTTGTCTCTTTTGGGGCGGAAGAGCCTTTGCTCCATTCAGGATAGATGTCCTTTAGCCCTTCTTTTTCTATGATCGCTTCTCCCACTATCCTTCGGAACACACTACCTCTCTGATTACCTCCGTCTGGAAAACTGCCTCTTTTGTAGCCTCGATGCTGCCTGAGTCTGTTCCATAAAGAAGTACTGCTACCCTCTTTGAGAGCATGAGTGCCGACTCGAGTAACCCTCAGTGAATCACTTTTATCCCTGGTTTCATCCCGAGAGAAGAAAAAGTATATACCTCTCTGAGGCCAGTCCATCCGCCCATGGCAATCTGCGAGGATTCTTTTTCCTCCGAGCTTTCTTTCTAATTTTTTTAATATGGTGTAAAAGCGATCTAGATGCTGTTTCCTTTCCATATTATCACACCTTGTATTCTTTTCCACAGGAGACACAACCATACTTCTTTCTTGAGATCCTCCTCGTCTTCTTCGAGTTGCAATCGGGGCAAACTATGTTTCTATCGAGTATAGCATCATCGATATCTTTTCCTCTGTAATAGTTACTGCCGGATCCAAGGCTAGGATACTCGTACAACAAGCAGATCGGATCCACCTTATCTTCGAGATCTAGAAGCGCTTTCCTATAATTCCCGGAAAGGAATGATCTGACTACATCGTACTTTTCTCCTTCGATGTAGTTAGATAAGATCTCAGTTAGGCCCTTTTTCTTCCACCAAGTGTTCAACCTTCTTCTGGATTTTATTGGATCTGTTAACTCTATATCGTAATGTATGATTGGTTCATCCCAGTAGATAACACCGTAAAGTGCAGAGATTATGACCAATTCGACATCTTCCCTGTTGTCCAATTCTTTCCAGGCCTGCTCAGATATCTTTTTGTAAAGGTTACCTGAATATCTCTTGTAAGCAGGTAGTAAACTTTGCTCAGGAGAGTCTAGCGAGATATTGAAAGAATCTGCGACTTTTTTTCTCAATTTTTCAAGCTTCCGAGCATCTGAAGGTTGAAGGTCTCCTTTGATCTGTCTTCCTTCTGATGAATGAAATCCTTCAGGAGTTTTTCTTCCCGAGCAAGGGATCATGATCAATTCTTTTTCCGTCATCTCCATCACCTATTTGGCGAAGCCGATCATGTTTGAAGAATATGTATTTCTGATGAACCAGCTCTCTTCCTCTTCTATCCTATGGAGACCGAGGGTATTACTGCATTCCTCACATAGGAAGATACCGGCTAAAATTTGGTTTTTTTCCCTTCCTTCGCCGCAAAGATCACAATCTTTCGAAGACATGTTATCGATGATAAGTTGGTCGGGATGAATTATAAATATTACGAAGTTTTAAACGTTTAAATGGTTTAAAATGTCTTTGATGAAGAAAAGAGTGCATGTCGCCCCTCTGGGTTATGAACTCGACAGGATAGTCGAACCTTTGGAGGATTACAACGCTGATGAGTTCGTACTAGTTATACGGACAGATGAGACTTATGGGAAAGAACATCAGGAGAACGTTGAGAACTGGCTTGAAGAACATGATATCGAATACAGTATAGAAGAAGCCGAACTTTTGGATCTAGTCGATTGTATATCGGTATTCGGCAGGATAGTGCACGATCTGAAGGAGAATGGGCATGATGTCTACGTGAATATTTCCTCTTCTACAACTATTTCTGCGATCGGAGCATCCTTTGCAGCCACGTTATGGGATGCTGAGCCCTATTATGCAAGACCTGAGAGGTATATACATGAACACGAGAGAGAGCCTGGTGAACCGATGTCTAGAGGTTTAGAGGACGTGATACAGGTACAGAAACTCCATTTCGAGAAGCCAGATGAAGACCTGCTCCAGATATTACAGTATATCGATATCCACGGTAGAGGTGAAGAGAACGTTGTGAGGAACAAGGACGTGATCGAATTTCTAGATCGGGAAGGATATCTAGAAGTAGGAGAGAACGTCAGGAACAGGAGCCAATCACTCAACAAAAAATTCCGAGAGAGATACAGAAAAAAGCTCGAGGATAAGTGGAATTTTGTGTTCTTGAAAGGAGAAACACGAGCTAGGAAGATCGGGCTGACAGAGAAGGGAAAGCAATATCTGAAGATGTTCGAGTATCTGGTGGGTTAGAAGAAAATGATCACCTCTATGGTGATTCGAGCATATATTATAAATTAGGAAAGATAATCCTGTTAAATTTCAGATGAATTGATGTTGAGATCTAACTAATCATAAACCTTTACCAATTTGATTTTCTTCTCGAATCGTCCTCGTTCCTCTGCCTTTTCACGTCTGATCTCTTCTAATTTTTCAAATTTCATACCTTTAGCTTCTAAAATAGATCTTACAACTTCTAACACATCAGCTAACTCTTCTATATCTCCTGATCGAACATATTCTTGTGTTTCTTCAAGAAGCTTATCTTTTAGATATTCCTTGTATTCTTCGTCATTTAACTCATCGATCTCATAGTCTTTACCATCCTCTCCGATGATTTCTGGGATCTTATCTCGAATTAGTTTGTCATATTCTTTCATAAATTCACCACTTAATTCATTTAATTGTTCATCTATTTGAGTTAGTGGATATGAGAGTTACTATATGAGCATTTTCATCCTCGAGATGAGAAATAATTTGAAAGAAAATATAAATTTGGTATAAGGAAGTAAAGATTCTACAAATAATTTTTTAAGGATGTAATCTCTAATCAGATTAAGAGTGAAATCCATGGAAAAAAAGAATCAATTGAGAGAATGCATAAACGAGTTTAGAAATATGCGCTCTGCTAAATCTCCTAAAGGGTATAATCCTAAGAAATCACCTTATCAACCTCTGCTCCTTCTATCGATAATAACCGGGTATAAAAGTTATGAATATCCTATAAACGATTTAGAAAAAATTCAAGTGGGTGATTCAGTTCTTACTGTAATTTACTCAGAGCTAAAAAAAACCTTGGATTTCAAAAAAAGTCAAGGGAGCATTTACATGCCTCTTAATGCATTGAGAAATGATGACATAATCAGGTTTAAAATCAAAGATAAGAGACGATTGTTTAGCTATGAGACATCTATCTTTTCAGAGGAAGGATTCACCCTAGAAGAAAGAGAGAAATTTGAAAAAGAGGATTATCCATTAAAGGAAAACGCAAACAAGTCCAAACATAGTGGAGGATATAGGGTGAAATTTGGTAGATCAAAGAAATATTGGCTAGAACGTATCAAGGAAAGGATAGATGTATATGAAGCTATTAAATTTAAAGTTAGGGATTTAGACTATATTTATCTAGTTGATGATTGGATCGAAACGATAGAAGATGATAAGAATTGTGAAAAATTAATCGAGGCGATATTAGAAGATGAGCGATACTTCAATAAAAAGGGTGAAGAAAAAATCAAAGACATCATAATAGATAAAACAAATCTGAGCTTAGATGATAAGAAATCTAATTCAGAGACCATATCTGAAGAAGAGAAAATAGATACTGAGTCCGATCATCTTCTATCCCAGGACTATCTAGAGGAGATCATCGAGGAGCCCAAGATGGATATCACAGAGATTTTAGCGCTATTAGATGAGAGCGATGATCGAATCAAATCAAGACTGATACTAGCTTTA
>JAFDTP010000131.1 GCA_019594195.1 Thermoplasmata archaeon | reverse complement strand
GCTGCCGCCGATACCTATCAAAAAGAAACTGAAATACAATTGATTTAAACTTTGTATCTGACTGCTCAACAAGAAACCGCCGGACAGCAATAGAGTGCCCCCGATCATGAGCTTCTTGACACCGTAGCTATCGCTCAACCTTCCTGAAACTATACCGAATAAAGAGGAGACTATGAGTGAGATGGAAAATACCAAGGTCAACGGTCCTCTTTTCCAACCGAACTCTTCTGTCAAAGGTTCGATAAAAACACCGAAACTGTAATTCCTTATGCTCAGAACGAGCAGAGCGATGAAAGCCGCCAAAACGATGAACCATCCGTAGTAGATGTCCTTTATCTTGTTTCGCTCAACCATTTCCGCAAAAGCTAATATAGGCTATTTTAAAAGATTTACTGATTTAAAAATAATATATAAAAAAAATTTTTTCCATCTTATAGAAGCTGAAAACTCATCTTTATTCGATCTTTATCGCGTCTACGGGACAGGCTTCTGCACCGTCCTCAGTACATCCTATATCGTCCGGCACGTCTCCTTCAAAGATCTCATCGCCCTGGAACTCTTCCACGAGTTCCGCTGTTCCTGTTCCATCATCTTGGAAAACATTGGGGCAAAGAGCATAGCACTGTCCGCAGGCGATACAGGTATCCTGATCTATGATAACTTTGACCATCTATTTCACCTCTCAGACGATATTACAGTGTTTTATCTCTATAAATCTTTTTACCCGAACATCAATCGAGGTCCCATCTGCGTAAAAGAGCTCTTGTCCATAGAAAATAAACCACTATGACCAAGAGCACACCGTAGAATCGATAGAAATAATATCCTATGGCAGTCCCGACCACCCATACGTAAAAGACCTTTCTATCTAGGGGTTTACTTTTCACATCATAGTTTATCAAGAAAAGGATGAGAAACAAAACGAAGAGTTCCAGACAGAGCATGACTCCCATGATATGCACCTTTGCATCAAAATTGTCTATCTACAATTAAACTTTTCGAGAGCGCTGACCATCTCACCGCTTGATCGGTGATTTAGAACGACAAAAAGTATATAATCATTCTTATATGCCTCCTTGAGTTGAAAAAATGCTGAAAGTTTTCAGATGCTGGATATGTGGTGAAACCTATCTAGGCGAAGAAGAACCTACCGATTGCCCTTATTGCGGAGCTGACGAACAGTTCTTGAAACCGGGAGAGGAATACGAGCTGCCTGATGTAGAACTCACAGAAACATCGAAGGAGAACCTCAAAGAGGCTTTAGAATTGGAAGTGGATAACGCGACTTTCTACTACTGTGCCTACAACAAAGCTGAAGGGCCAAAAACAGAGGGCATGTTCAAAAGACTCGCAAAGGTAGAGTCCGAACATGCGGAGGCGATCTGTTTGTTCCTTGATAGAGAAGAACCTGATATCGACAGGAACATAGAAAAGTGCTCTGAAGAATTACCAGAAAACATAGAAGATGCCCATTCTAGAGAATCTAGAGCTATCGAACATTACAGAAAATTCGCTGAGGAGGCGGAAGAACCAAGGGTAGAGGAATTCTTTGAAGCTCTAGTTGAAATAGAATCGGATCATCTAGAACTCCATGAGAGTGAACTAGAGACGTTAAAGTAAGAAAAGGGCAAAAACCTTTTTATCTTCTTTTTCGATATCTTTTGAAGGTGAGGATGAGCCCGATATACTCCGTAGGACACTCTGAACTAAAACTAAAGGATTTTCTTGCTCTTATAAAAGATAAGGATATCGATGTGATTGTAGATATAAGAAGATTCCCGGATTCTGAGGTATACTCATCATACTGTAGAGAAGAATTGAAGGAAATCTTAGATCGGGAAGGGATAAAATACCTCTGGAAAGGTGATGCACTAGGCGGTTACAGAGAAGAAACTCTTGAAGAAAGATCTCCTAACGATGGCTGGGACGTCACCGGTTTTAAAACTTACGCGGATCACGCCCTTTCAGACGAATTTCAACAGGAGTTGGAAGAACTTATAGAGATGTCAAATTCAAAAAATATAGCGATAATGTGTGCGGAAAGCATCTACTGGAGATGTTACAGGAGGATACTCTGCGATTGGCTTCTCACCAAAGGAAAAAAAGTCGTCCACCTGAGGAAAGGGGAAGAGAAAGAACATGAGATCACCGCTCGCGCGGTCGTAAAAGAAGGTAAAGTTACCTACCCTAAAGATTGAGAGGACGCAACTCTTTTCTCTTCTATTCTTTCCGCCAAATCTTCCGCTAAATTTTCAAGTATGAGTTCACCCGCCTTTTTAGAAGCCTTTCTCGCGTCTCCCAAAACGCCGTTTTCGGTGAAATGGCGAAGCCCCTCAGTGAATAGGGAAGATGTGTCGATCTCTTCCTCGAAGCCTTTCTCCAGTCTGGTCTCATCTACAAGATCTTCATCTATAGCTAGCATGACAGAGGTCTCACTCGCTCCGGCGTGGACACCCTTTTCCTCATAATCTATACCCGCTTCTTTCATAGACTCTAACATCACTTTTAAGTTCCTTTTCAGGTTCGCAGCGAGTATGATCCTAGCGTTCTCCATCTTATCAGCGATCTCCGGGGCGGCAGCTTTAACGGGTGCAAAATCACCTCCGTGGAAGGGGACTAGAGCGATAAAATCGAAACCGTGCTCATCGAAGGCCTTACAGTGTTCTTCCACCAATTCCATGAAGACATCTTTGGAAAGTGAGACAGTACCGGGAAAATCCATATGATGATCGGAGACGCCAGGAGATATCGTAGGTCCCATCAAAGCATTTCCCAATCTATCGCAGATCCTTACACCCAACTCATCAGAGATGTACGTGTCCGTCTTCATCGGCATGTGAGGCCCGTGCTGCTCGAAGGACCCCATCATCAGTACTACAGTATCTTTTCCGATCTCCTGCGCCTCTTCGATCTCCTTCCAGCTCATCTCTTCCATCTTCAACTTATCATCGGTGACCATCCGTGATCAGTATGAAGATAAGGTGGTAAAAAATATACTTTTTCTATCCTAACTAATTTTTTCCTAGCTCGACTTTACTTACAGGAACATACATCTCTTTCTCGGAGATGCCTCCATGATTTCCCACCATGAAATGCTCCTCCTCATTGGTTAGAGTGTCATGTAAAATGTAGTTGTCTTTCATTATCAGTGTGTAATCTCCGATCCTATGGAGAAGATCTGGATCGGGTTCAAAAAGACCGAAGTAATCCTTTTCTACCAACTCTTCGCTCTTGTACATGAAACAGAAGTCTTTCAGATTTTCCTCCCAATAAGCTTCGAATTCATCTGCTTTAGAGGGCCGAACATAGCAAAAAACGCTCCTGTGATCTCCACAAAGAGGTAGTGTAAGACAATCTTGAAGTTCAGGATGGTCTTCTAATCTGATCGATCTCTCTCTTTCAGAATCTATGAAACCGTGATCTGAAGTTATTATCAAAGTCGAATCCGTATCTTTTATCTTTTCAACAAGAGCTCTCAAACCGACATCGATATCTAGAAATGCTTTGGAAGCAGATACGCTCTTTGTTCCGTCATCATGGGCCGCACTATCGAAGCCGTTCCAGTAGGCTTTGATGAAAGTCTTATCATCTTCAGAAACTATTGAACGCTCCAAAAGAGAAAACATCTCCTTCAAAGATGAATATCCTCTCCGCTCGACTGCACGAGCGAAGAAAGAATTGAAAGCTGAATCCTTCAACTTTTCAGGAGTGAGGTCTATCATCTTCCTATCGATATCTTCCATCAAGGAGCGCGATGATAAGATAGAGGAGATATCGACATCGGATTCCTCTAAAGAGCGGTCACCAAATCTCGGTTTGAAGGGGAGTATGGTTGTAACCACTCCTAGTTCCTTCAAAAATGTGTACCATCCGGTGATTGCGTGCTGCTGAGGAGCTAACCCTGTAAAAAAAGTAGGTACCGCGGACGCTGTAGAAGAGGGGAACACGGAAGTTATCCCTCCTTCTAACTCGTTGAAAAGAAGCGTATCTTTTCCCACATCTTTCAAATACTCGTAACCTATCCCGTCCAATATCAGAAGGATGACGTTCTCCGTTTTTTCCAACTGCCTCCCATCTATCATCTCCAAG
>JAFDTP010000155.1 GCA_019594195.1 Thermoplasmata archaeon | reverse complement strand
TCTGGTCATGGATAATCTTTCTGTCATGATGTCTGGGATAGTCGGCATCGTCTCGCTCACCACCTTCGTATATTCACTCGAATCGAAACAGATGCTTCCCAAAGGAGATAGATATTACTTCCTCTTCCTGTTCATGACGACCGGACTCTACGGTGTTTTTCTGACTGGGGATCTCATAATGAGGTATGAATTTTTTGAAGTCACCGTTTTAGCAACTTATGTCTTATTGACCTACACAAAAACAAAAGAGTCGTTGAAAGCGAGTTTTTATTACCTCATAATCGGCAGTGTCTCTACATTTCTATTTTTGGTCGGTATAGGTCTGATATATTTCAATGTCGGTTTTCTCGATCTGAAAGAGATAGGAGCAACACTTCCTACCATACCCGTACAGACTAGGATATTGATCTTTTCATTCTTCCTGGTGACTATAGGAGTCAAGAGCGGGATAGTACCCTTTCACACCTGGCTTCCCGACGCTCATGTCTCCGCTCCGACTCCGATCACTGCGGTTCTAGCCGGCTTGACTGTCAAAGTCGGTCTTTATCTATTGTTCAGGACGATAAGCGTAGGTTTCGCTATACCAGTGATCCTTAATACAGTGATAATATTCGGATTGGCAACCGGTATCATCGGTGCACTGATGAGCTTCAAGTACTGGGATATAAAGCGTATATTGACCTGGCATACTATAGCGCAGGTGGGACTGATAACCGCAACTGTCGGTATGTGGAATCCGTCGTCAGTTTCTTCAGCTCTATATCACATGGTAAACCACTCAATATTCAAACCTCTATTGTTCCTTTCAGCAGGCGCTTTCATCTATCTGTACGATACGAGAGATATCAGGGATATATCACTGACAAAAGGTCATCCTATTTTGGCGTCAACTTTTTTGATAGGTTTATTTGCTCTGCTCGGCATCCCGCCGACCAACGGATTCTACAGTAAAGCATTGATCTTAGAATCAGCTCTTTCTAGACCTGAAGTGATCATCCCTCTTGTCCTGATACATATCTTGATAGCGGCTTCAGTTTTCAGAATAATCTATTATACCAAAAATGAGAGCGAATATGTCGAAGCTCCAATCAGTATAATGAAACCCATCTTAGTCCTAGCTGGATTGACGATATTCATCGGTGCAACAACCACTATATGGATGAATAATTTGATAATACCCGGAACTTCAGTTCTAATCGACGGAGCCTCGATGAGCGCTGTATCGTACCTTGAATTCACAACAGTGATAAGCGTAGGAGGTCTGATATTACTGGGAACTCTTCCGATAGCTTATTTTATACATCCTGTGATAGGGCAGATCAGAAAACTCGATGTGAGAAGTATCATAACTAAGGTAAGCCTTACAGACGCTGTCAGGTATCTGTTGATAGGACAGCTCATCTTCATCGTACTTATCTTGAGCTACTGATAAGGTCTACGCTAGATCATATAGATAAGAATGAAATAGATAGGATATCAGAGCCATTATGGTTACCAATAAAAGTAAAGAGATCAATGCAACTATCTGAGGTTCTATCACGAAAAACAAGGCGGTTCCTGCGGCAGGTGGATGTTCTATCCAAAAAGATACCATCACCAGTATGGATAATATCAGAGTCAATGTCACAGCTATCTCAAATGAAAAAAGTCCTGGATATCCAGAGTAGAATGCGAACCCGATAAGCCCACAGATAAAATGGCTTCCGATGATACGTCTGGGTTCAGCAGCTTTACTGGACGGTTTGGCGAAGGCGATGAAAGCAGTGGAACCGACAGCAGCTACGAGGACGACTTCATCTGCAATTATCGGGAGAACATTCAAACCAGCGTAGACTACGATACCAGCTAAGATAGTCTGAAAGATGTAATGTTTTATTGTCTCTTTGTCAATCCTCTGATTTAATATACGTACCATCGGACCTGTATAAATCAGACAGTACAAAAATTTTCTCTATATATTAAGAAAAGTTAGGACAGGTGGAATTGATCCGAATCTACTTAGATAATTCCTTATCGACTCCTCTACCACTTTTTTCGAGTTCGGAGAGCAGACGTTCCCTGGTATCATCGAGAGCGGGCCTTCCTCTTCTAGCACCGGTTATATCGCTCAGATCTACTTCGACGTCGACCATATCTTCTTCGAAATATTCGCCTTTTTTGAGTACCTCGCCTTTTGGCGAGATCGCTGTAGCTCCTCCCCAGAAGTACATACTCTCTTCTCTAGCGACCAGATTGTTGTAAAGTATGTAGCTCGTGGTCTCTATCGCTCTCGCGGGTAGAACTCTTTCGAAGTATTTGCGGGTCGTTGAAGGAGATGCTGAGATAACGGCTATCATATCTGCACCTTTCCTGACCATGGCTTTGCTGAGTTCCGGGAAAAATATGTCATAACAGATCAGCATACCGATCTTACCGAATCGTGTATCAAAAACGGGCAACTCATCATCCGAATGGAAATACCTCTTGTCCTGGAAAGGACCGAAGTTGGGAAGATAAGTCTTCCTATATCTCTTCAATTCGCCGTCAGGCGTCGCCAAAAGAGCGGTGTTCCTCAATCTCCCGTCATGACCTACCTTTTCTGGCATGCCACAGATGATCCCCATCTCATTCTCGACAGCGAGACGGGAGATCTCTTCTGATGAAGGTCCGGGTATCTCCTCGGCCTCATACCATATACGATCTTTCAAAGAATAACCGGTCAAGAACATCTCAGGAAAGATCAGAAGATCGGTGTTTTCTGACTCTGCTGTATTTTTGATCGTTTCGAGATTCGCCTCCTTTCTTCCGAGCCGGTGTTTTTTCTGAGCTAGTGTTACCCTCATATCCCAGTTTAAATCCTACCTGTTATATAAGGGTTTTACTTGGACCTGATAACGGGAATAAAAACTAATACCATCACTCAATAGATTGATCAAGTGGTAAATTGACCGAAAAGAGCAGAAAGATGGAATCACTCTTGGAAGGAGGAGAGGACCTATTGAACACTGAAAACCTGATGGTGGAAGCCGTCGAGGAACTCATAAAAGACGAGAT
>JAFDTP010000205.1 GCA_019594195.1 Thermoplasmata archaeon | reverse complement strand
TTTTTCGGTATTATATCGCCTACACCGCCTCCCCAGCTTTGGGAGTGTATGGTAAAAGTCAATTTCCATTCAGGCAGTTCTGCAATTTTTGAATCTATGACTTTGATACCTCTTTCCTTCATCTGTTTTAAACTCAAATTACTGCCGTATGCAAAATACTCAACTGTTTCGACCATGTTTAACGAAATGAGAACTTCCTATAATATTTTTTAACCTGTTGAGAGGTGATTTGATGACAGATATTATTAAGGTAATTCTTTTTACTGAAAACCATGAAGATCCTCCACCAAGATACAAGAGAAGGGAAAATAAAGGTGCGGATAGATAACCTTGACGATCTCTGGCATCTTAAAAATATGATAAATCCCGAAGATATAGTTTCAGCTATCACTTACAGGAGGGAAGAAACACAGAGAGATAAAATACGTTCTGAGAGAGGTGAGAAAAAAAGGATGAGACTGGATATAGAAGTGGAAAAGGTGGAGTTTCACGAGTTTACCGACAGATTGAGGATACTCGGAGTAATAATAGAGGGTCCTCAAGATCACGGCTCTTATCACACATTGAATCTAACTGAAGGTGACGAATTAACGATAATAAAGGAGTGGAAAGATCATGAATTGGACAGACTCAAAGAAGCTGTAGACCGAAGCGAGGAGCCATTGATCACTTTTGTAGCGTTAGAGGAACAGGACGCTACTCTCGCGATAATGAGACAGTATGGGGTGAAAGAGATGGCACATCTATCTCCCAATAGAGGAGGAAAGATGTACGATTCCGAGAAGATGACCCGGGAGGAGTTCTTCGAGATGATAGTGAAAAAGTTGGAGACTATCATCGATCCAGGAGAACCCCTTGTCATTCTCGGTCCAGGTTTTACAAAAGAAGATTTCTTTGAACACTGCAAGAGGAATCATCCTGAGCTGGTTAAAAATGCTGAAGTGATACCTGCCGGTGAGGGAGGTTTGACCGGCGTAAATGAGGTGATAAGGAAGGGGAAGGAAAGGGATGCTTTGGACGGTCAGCGGATGTCATATGAGAACGAAGAGGTCGAGGAATTATTGAGAGAGATAAAAAAAGATGGGGCCTACTCTTATGGATTGGAAAATGTGAAGAAAGCAGTGACTATAGGGGCTGTAGAAAAGCTCTTGATCCTCGATACGAAAGTGAGAGATGAAGAAGGAGAAAAATTGATGAAGAAGACTGAAGAGCTTGGCGGTGAGGTAGTGGTGATAAGCAGTACCCACGAAGGTGGAGAGAAGCTAGAAGCTTTAGGTGGATCAGGAGCTTTATTGAGGTACAAAATCGAATGAAAACTTCTCGATCAGAAGATACATTCCGTAAAGTATTATAACAGGATGATATAATATAAAGATAAGATGTGAACAATATGGTAAAATCATTGACTTGTGATGTTTTGGGAGAAACATGTCCCGTTCCTTTGGTGGAAACGAGAAAGGCCGTTCGGAAAGCATCTCCTGGAGACGTGATAGAAGTGGTAGGGAACCATCCAGAATCTAAAGAAGAGATACCTATGGCGGTAGAAGAATTGGGACTAGAACTTCTTAGTATAGAAGATGAAAACGATCAGTGGAGGATAAAGATAAAGATACCGGAGGAGGATTGAGTTGGGGGAAGGCGATAAAGCGACTTTGATAGTCCACAGTGGGGAGTTCGATAAGGTATATAGTGCTTTGATAATAGGTACAGGTGCTCTATCCATGGGGAT
>JAFDTP010000166.1 GCA_019594195.1 Thermoplasmata archaeon | reverse complement strand
GATGCAGGGCATGATGGGAGGAAGAGGTAGAGGCGGCCCTTCAAGAAGAGAACCTGGACAAGGAGAACTTGTCGAAGAGATCAGAAAATTGAGAAACGAATTGAAGGGTATCAAGGAAGAACTCCGAGGTATAAAGGAAGAATTGTAAAAATTAAAACTTGACGAAATATTTTTAAAATACTAAACCAATCTATTAACGAGTTCTAAAGAGAGGTGACAAAATGGCAAATTTAGATTTGAGCAGTCCTGAATTTTCCCACGGTGAAGCGATACCGAAAAAGTACGGATATACCGAAGAGAATGTCAATCCACCCTTAGAGATAAGCGGAGTTCCAGAAGGAACAGAATCCCTAGCTCTTGTGATGGATGATCCAGATGCGATCGAACCTGCTGGAAAAGTCTGGGATCACTGGGTCGTATGGAACATCGAACCGAACACCAGCCAGATAGGTGAAGATGAAATCCCTCCTGGATCTGTAGAGGGAAAGAACGACTACGGTGAAAGAGGCTATGGAGGCCCAAATCCACCGGACAAAGAGCACACTTATAGATTCAAGTTGTATGCATTAGATGATACAGTCGATCTGCCGCCTAAATCAACGAAAGAAAAACTAGAAAAGGAGATGGAAGACCATATTATAGAAAAAACGGTCTTAGAGGGCACTTATTCACCGTAAAAACCTTTTCTTAGACTATTTTATTTTTGAATCTTTCGACTTCACTTTCGAATCCGCCTTCTTTTATTTTCTTCGTTTTTAGTGAAAGGGTCGCCACGGGTTTTTTCCCTGATAATTTCTCCATAACTTGGAACGTTTTTGTATCACCACTGCTGCCCATCGTACAAAAAAAGCTCACCTCATCCATCTTTTCTTTATTCATCTCTATGTAAGTCCTCACAGCGGGGCAAGGTCTATTCGCCCAAACCGGCGTACCTATTATATGATGATCGATGTCGTTATACTTTTCTTTACTGTAAATTTCGGTGGACTTTCCTTTCCAGGCATCCCATCCACCTTTCACAAATCCAACCGCACCTGACCTGTCTTTACGTTCTAATATCTTTTTCTCTTCGCATTCTAGCAACTCGGCTATCTTATCCCCAACTCGTTCCGTGTTTCCGGTTCTGGAGTAATACACGACTAGGTATTTCATATTTCATAGAATATACCCATTTAGTTTAAATTCTTTCCAACTCAAGAAACACAATATGTTTATTTTAGTTATCAAATGATGATAGCTAAAAGGTGATAGATTGGATAATTTCGAAGGGAGAGAGAGTTCAGATGGAAAGATACTTTTCACCTTCAAGGTATCTCTCGCTCTCATATTTGGATTTTCAATATTCAATCTATTGATAAGAGGACGACCCGGTTTTATCACATCGCTCAACGTCTTTTTCAACGGACTTACTCTCTGTTTCTTCATAACGGGATTGATCTCATGGTATCATTATGGAAAGAAACACATAATCGGTTATCGAAAATTTTTCATCTATGTTTTGATCTTGATAGTCGTGATTTCCGTAATTTTGTTATCTGTACTGTTCCTCCAATATAGAGGTTTAGAGATAGAGATCCTCGATTTTCGGATAGCCTTCAGAATAAGGACATTCATATTAGGGATTTTATCTTCCATTTTCGGATTCATCTTAGTTTACTTCCTCTTCTTGGTGATGGGTTTTGGTGTGATAGGTGTTTTGAGCGCCTTACTAAGAAAATATACCGCTCAGATATTGAATAATATCAAAGATATAACGGAAAACATATCTAGGGAAACTAAAGATGAAGACATACTAACTTATCTAAAAGGTAAAGTTTTAGCATGGACTTTCGCAGTTCCTCCGTATATCGATACGATATCCTTGAAGATAAAAAGACCTGAACGAGAGATAAAATTTCCTAAGAACAAATTCAAAAGCGCTATTATATGGCAAGTCTTTTTCTGTATAATATTGGCGATAAATATAAGTTTGAATCCGATCCTCCTTGAGTATTTCTCATTGAGCGAGCTTTTCAGCATAACTTCTAGTCTTGCCGTATTCATACCTATCATAGTTCTACCATGGTTCATTTATCTCAAGTTAGATGCTAAAATAGAAGCTCCGGCTAGAAATTTCCATCTTTATGAAGGATTGAAAAATAGAGTTCTGAGTATGCTGGTCGCTACTGGAACTTTGATAACTTTCGTTAGATTATCCGTAGGCAGGATCGATTTTCGGATTTTCATAATTTCCTTATTAGGTTATCTTTCGGGTATCTTAATTCTGACAATACTCTATTCATTCGTTTATTTTAACCATTTTTGGGAGGACTTGGTAAAAGATGTTCACCGAAGGTTTGAAGAGGAAAATAGATGAGTTTGTTGATCTCGAATTCAACTTTTATTTTTTTGCCTTGACAACCGCAACAGTAGCTTTGGTGTGTTTTATAACACGGTCGGTGGTGCTTCCTATGAATAAGGAAGACAAACCTGACCTGCCGTGAGAGGACATATATATTATATCGTTTTCGTTCGCTACATCAGTG
>JAFDTP010000007.1 GCA_019594195.1 Thermoplasmata archaeon | reverse complement strand
GAGACCGATCTTGATCTTGAGTTCGGAAATGCGGAAGCGATGTTAGAAGTGTTGAAGAGGATAGCTCACAAAGAAGGCGAGCTAGGAGAACTTCTCGGTGATGGTGTCTATGAGGCAGCGAAGGAATTAGGTCAAGGCTCAGAAAAATTCGCCATCCACGTGAAAGGTATGCCTCCTGCCGGATTCGAGGTGAGAGGCGTTAAAGGCATGGCTCTTGCATTCGCGGTAGCTCCTAGAGGTGCTGATCATCTTACATCATGTCTTTATGCTATAGAGATGGCCGGGAGCTATTGGGACTTCGAAGACTACGATAGAACTGAACTGAAAGGCAAAGCCTTCGCGCTGAAAGCTATGGAAGACCTTATGACTTTATACGATATGACCGGTCTGTGTAAGTTCTCTAGAGGGCTCATGGTCGACGAAGGACAGTTGGAATTGTTGAACGCTATGACCGGATTCGACATGAGTTTATCCGAATTCCTAAAGGCCGGAGAGAGAGTCTACAACTTGTCTAAAGCTTTCAATATACGGAACGGTTTCGGAAGGAAGGACGATAAGTTGCCTGACAGAGTCTTCGACGATGAAGTCCTTTACGGACCGACTGAAGGCGAAACGCTTTCGAGAAGAGAATTTGAAGAGGAACTCGACCGCTATTACGATGTCAGAGGTTGGGACGAAGAAGGCGTGCCTTCCAAGAACACGTTGAAGAGATTGGATCTTGCCGAGGTAGCGGAAGAACTCGGCTCTGTTAAGGAAAAAAAGTGAAGGACTAAGATACGAGATTCCAACTCTCAAAAACCCTAATTTCTTTTTTTGATCCTAAAAGATCTCATCTTCAAACACATCTAATACTTCATCTATATCTTCAGTGGAGATCTCACGATGTGTAACGAATCTCATCGAGTTCTTTCCCAATGCGAGCGTGAGTATATTTTTTTCTTCTAACTTCGTTCTCAATTTTTCAGCCGTCATGCCGAACTGGGAAGTATCCATCATCACGATGTTCGTTTTGAATCTATCGGGATCGATATCCACTCCAAGCTCTTTCAGACCTTCGGTCAATCTTCTAGCGTTAACGTGGTCTTCTTCGAGTCTATCGACCATCTTCTCTAAAGAGATTATACCTGGTGCTGCTATCACACCGGCCTGTCTCATCCCGCCGCCGAGTCTTTTCCTGTTCTTTCTAGCCTTTTCGATGAATTCTTTGCTCCCCACAAGCATCGAACCTACAGGAGCGGATAAACCTTTAGAAAGACAGAACTGGATTGAATCTACAGGTTCTACGAGATCAGAAACGTCTACATCTAGTGCGGTTGATGCGTTGAATATCCTAGCTCCGTCGAGATGTACTTTCAGGCCGTTGTCATGGGCTATATCACAAACTCTTTCGATGTGTTTTAGATCTACGGGAACGCCTCCAGCAACGTTATGAGTGTTCTCGATGCATAGCAGGGATGTCTCGGGATGGTGTATATTTTCTTCTCTGACAGCCCCAGCGATCTGAGATGGTTCCATATAACCTCCGCTATCATCAAGGGTTTTGGCCGATAGTCCCGCTAAAGAGGAATAACCCCCCACTTCATATTTGAAGATGTGACATATCTTCCCCATGATAATCTCTTGTCCGGGTCTGGTATGAGTCAAAAGTGAAGTTATATTTCCTTGAGTACCGGATGTCACGAAAAGACCCGCCTCTTTACCTAAAGTTTCAGCTGCTAGATCTTCAAGTTTTTTAACCGTCGGATCCTCCCCCAGAACGTCATCTCCGACTTCTGCCTCTTTCATAGCTTCTCTCATCTCTTCCGTTGGTTTCGTAACTGTGTCGCTTCGAAGGTCGATATCATCAAAGGTCATGGTAGAAAATCTGGATAAAGATATTTAGATATTTTGTAAGTGTTATCTTAGTTACCTTTATTTACCAGTTATATTATCACTTATGATCATCCTTTAGAAACTAAGAATGAATAAAAAGAGGGATCAAGATGTTCGATGGTGATGGTAAACACAGATGCATGATCATGTCTGTGATTTCGATGATCCTGATCATAACTTTATCAGTTTCGATACCGCTAGTTGAAGGTGGAACAAGAGTCAAGAACTCTAGTAGATTATCGATCCCTGAAGATGTCATGCATCACGAAAAATTAGACCTGCCTGACACTGTAACTAGCATCGATTTAAAGGTTGATTCTGAAAGACAGATAGATGTGTATATAATAGATAACGATAATTTTACCGCTCATGATATAGATGGCACCGATTTTGAAAATGCTAGCTATAGTATGGAGAATGTTACAGAACTTGAGGTCAGATGGGATGTGCCAGATGATGAAGATTATCATCTCGTACTGATAAACTATGGGGAAGAAGAAACATGGGTCGAATACTCATATTCATACGAGCTTGAAGAAGACGGCTTTGCGGAATTCATAGAGGATATATCGATTTTATTCCCGACCTTCTGCTGTTTCTTCGGCTTACTAATCATAGGAGCGTTTATTTTACTCCTTATCTTGTTCGTTCTGATTTTGGAGGATAAATAAACATGTTCACTTATACGTGCGGCATTTGGGGCAATAATGGCTCTGATACTCTTCTCGATACTCTAGTTCAGTCCCGCATTCGCTGCATCTTTTCTTTTTATCGAACGGATTAATCCTAGAAAAAATACTTTCTTTTTCACTAGATGATCGGATCGAACTTCTTTGTGTTGGATCCTCCATATCAGTCCGGACCGTTTGAGAGCCTCTTTCGTAAGATAAATCTTCAGACTTCTCACTTTCCATGCTTCCAGAGTCAGGCTCAAATAGATAGGCCATGATCTTAGGAAGTAAATATATCAAAGTAACGGCTATGAGGAAAGAGAAGACAAAAAGTAAGCAGCCTCCGATCAAGACCCAATTTATTTTTTCAGCCTCCGATCTTTCATCTCTCTTATGTCATCATTAGAGTAAAAAATTTTTTGTGATGGCGATCATAAGATTAAAATATTAGAATATTCTAATACCTTTGCAGATGAGAGGTAATTTATATGGATGGGCTGATCGATAGAGTGAGATTTGGTATCCAATTGTTCATGATATTTATTGCCGGATCTCTTTTTATCGCGGGTGTTTTCTACTTCAATATACTGTTCATCATAGCTTCGCTTGTCCTTGCCATGGTTTTCGGAAGGTTATTCTGCGGGTGGCTCTGTCCACTGGGCTTTTACACTGAAAGGGTATTAGGAAAGATAACCGATGACCGGGACTTTCCAAAAATATTGAAGAACAGTATCTTCAGATATTCATTTACAGCTTTCTTCATAGCAGTCTTCATTTCTCTCTGGTACGTGTTCCCCTACGAACCGTTCCTTTTCCCATTGATATTGATGGGCGCTATGTTCGGCTTTGCGACGCTCTTGGCCGTCACCAGTTTTGACAAAGCATGGTGCGCCTATGTTTGTCCCTGGGGTACTCTCTCGAGTCTGATCGGCAGGTCCGCCCCGTACCAACTCGCCGTAAAGGGTGGATGTGAAGGTTGTAAAGCATGTGTAGAAGCATGTCCCATAGATGAGGTCCCTGATCTAGCGGTCGAGACAAAGAAAGATGGTGAACCCTCCGAGATGCCTTCGAGATGTATCAGATGCCTGAAATGCAGTGAGTCGTGTCCTAATGATTCGATAGACGTTGTCAAAAGAGGGTCTTGATCCGTCAATATTCTTATATAATGATACTCATTTGTAAGCTGTGAAAAAAAGATGGAGAAAGAACAGATATATTCCATACATGCTGAAGCATGTAAGATGTTCTCCCACGAAGTCAGATTGGAGATAATAGACAAATTGAGAGAGGGAGAAAAAACGGTTGGTGAACTCGCTAACGCTACCGGTTTGAATCAGCCTAACGTCTCTCAACATCTGGCCAAGCTGCGCGAAAAGAATTTCGTTGAAACCAGGAAAGAGGGAACACAGATTTACTACTCGATAGCGAACGAAAAGATATTCGAAGCTTTCGATCTCATGCGTGAGATCATCAAGGAACAGATGATCGATCCCTCTTCATTATGAGATAAACGCATTTGTTTCATTCTAGAGCCGAGTCGACTGCGGCTTCAGCGTGGATGGCGGTGGTATCGAATAGAGGTATATCCATATCGTCCTCGTTTATGTAAAGCGGTATCTCGGTACAGCCCAATATTATACCTTCAGCTCCCCTATCGACCAGTTCCTGAAGTATGTGTAAAAGTATTTTCTTTGATCCGCTCTTCACATCCCCTTTACACAATTCGTTATATATTATATCGTGAACCCTGTCTCTATTCTCGTCACCTGGCACGAGTACTTCTATATCGTGTATATCCTTCATCCTTTTCCTGTAGAAGTCTCCTTCCATCACGTAATTGGTGCCGACGAGTCCCACCGTATCCATCCCTTTTTCTTCTATCACTTCGGCTGTCGCATCCCCGATGTGTATAACTGGTAGACCAACTCTTTGCTGAACATCGTCCGCCATCTTGTTCATGGTGTTAGCGCATATAAGCAGGATATCAGCTCCTGCTTCCTTTAAACCTTCACCAGCCTCCACCATCATATCTTCCAATCTTTCCCACTCGCCTTGTTCCTGCAACTGTACTATATCATAAAAATCGAAGGAGTAGATCACCGATTCAGCTGAGTGATCGTCACTTTTCATCTCTTTCATCCGTTCGTTGATTATCCTGTAATATTCAAGGGTGGATTCCCAGCTCATACCACCTATCAAACCTATAGTTCTCATTTCACCAAATATAGTTCGGTTTTAGTTATTAATTTTTGTTAAGATCGATCATCTATGATATCCAAAAATATTAAAAGCGACCTGACCTTCTGGATATCAAAGTGTTATAATGGACCCGGGAAATAGATTGGATGCTAGAACAGTAGCATTGAGTGCAGTCTTTGCAGCTGGTGTAGCTATCGCAACCATGGCCATAGCTATGCCCTTCGGGCAGGGTTACCTGAACTTCGGTGAGATAGTCATCTTCACAGCGGCTTTTCTCTTCGGGGGTGTGGTCGGCGGATTAGCAGGAGGAATAGGTGCCTCAGCAGCGGATATAATTTTAGGATATGCTTATTATGCGCCGATAACTCTGATCGTTAAGGGATTGGAAGGTTACGTCGTAGGTGAAGTCAGTGGAGAAAGCTCGATGAGCAAATTGATCGGTGTGGCCGCCGGCGCCCCATTCATGATCTTCGGTTATACTTTGGCTAGAGCTTACTTTGAAGGAGTCCCCGCTGCCCTGTTCATAGAACTTCCTATCAATATAGTCCAAGCCGGTGTTGGTGCCGCGATAGCCCTGCCTTTGACTGAAGCACTTCAGGAATTCGTACCTCAACTTACACATGATTGATATCGACTCTTTTACGATCAGAGATAGGGAAGGAGATCGGCTCCTTGACGATGTCGACCTGAGTATAGCTCCTGAAACTCTAACTGTGATCTGCGGTCAGCCCGGATCTGGAAAAACACTGCTGTTGAAAGCTATAAAAGGTATAATCAGTGAAGGACTTGAAAAAGATGGGACTATAAAAAAAGAGGGTAGAGCTGGTATCATTTTCCAGGAACCAAGGAAACAGATGGTGAGGAGAAAAGTGAAGATGGAAGCCGCTTTCGACTTAGAGAACCGATGTTGCGATAAAATAGAGATCGAAGCTAAGATAGGTGAGTATGCGGAGTTCCTAGATGCTGAAGATCTTTTAGAAAAAAACATCGACGAGCTCTCTCATGGTGAGCTGACCAAAACTGCATTGTTATCCATCCTTGTCACAGAGCCAGAGATAGTCTTATTCGACGAGCCGCTCTCGACCTTGGACCACTCAAACAAGATCATGTTGTTGCAAGTGATCAAGAGATTAAAAGAGAACGGTACAACGGTGGTGATCGCAGAGCACGACGTTAGAGAACTGGTAAGATCGGCGGATAGGATCGTTTTATTGAAAGACGGGCTGATAATGCGAGACGGAAAACCAGAAGATATCAAGAGAGAACTTCACCGAGAGGGTATCAAGATCCCTATAGAATGGAAACTAGGTTTGATGAAAGATGAGGCGCGAACTAAAGATTGAGATCAGAGGTCTGAATTTCAGCTATCCCGATAGCAGTAGTAGATCTATCCGTGATCTTGATCTATCGATCGAGGAAGGTAAGAATCATGCGATCATGGGGAAAAACGGTTCCGGCAAAACTACCCTGCTAAAACTCATAGCCGGCATCCATCCACCTGATTCAGGGAGTATCGAATTCATCGACGGTTCGGGTGAAACAGAGATAGGATTTTCTCCCGAGGATCCCGAACTGGGTTTTTTCTCGAAAACTGTGAGAGAAGAGGTAGAGTTCTATCCTAAAAATCTCGGAAAGGATCACGAAACGATCGCCGATAAAACTCTGAAAACGGTCGGGATAGCCCATCTGAGTGAAAAATTACCTACCGTACTATCTTCCGGACAGCAGCGACTCGTATCAATCGCTTCCGTCCTTTCCGGCCAACCAGAAATAATCATCATGGACGAACCAACACACAGCCTTCACAGCCATGGTGAGAAGATGATAGGGAGGATACTGGATAAGATAGATAAAACTATCCTCTTCTCGACACACTCTTCAGATTTTGCCTTCGAGTATGCTGACAAGGCGGTCCTTATGTCAGAAGGAACAGTTCAAAAAGTAGGCGATGTTCGCGACGTGCTCTCCGATCGAGAGCTGTTGAAGAAATTCGGTATAAGGATTCCCGGGCTTGTCGATTGGGCGTTCGAGAACCAGATCGAGCCGATACCTGAAAGCATGGAAGAGGCATCAAAATTATCAGAGGAGGTCAAAGATTGAGTCAAGGTCTCATCGACAGGTTAGATCCAAGATCAAAGGCCTTCTTTAGCCTGACCGTGATACTTCTTGCGATCATGATCCCTGAGATAGAATATATGACAGGTCTCATAATAATGACCGGGATCCTGGTAGTGATTAGTAGGAGCTTGGTCAGATGGCTTTCTTATCTATCGATATTCAAGGTCCTCATACCTCTTTTATTCTTTATGAATCTGTTCTTTTATGCACAAGGACAAACATTCTGGAGCTCGGATTTTTATCTTTTCAGGCTCTCTGTGACCAGAGGGGGGTTGATCACTTCGATAACTATACTATTGAGGTTGTTCTCTATAGCAGGGGCGGCTGCTTTATTCGCTATATCTACTGAATCTATCGAGTTAGAAACCGCTCTGACATATCTAAAAGTTCCATGGAAACTCTCATTTTTATTCTCACTGACCTTGAAGCTGATTCCAGAGATGAAAACTAGATACAGAAAGATAGAAGAGGCCCAATACTCAAGAGGGATACGGATAGAAGGAGGACCTTTGGAGAAGACCAAAAAGAAAATACCTATCTTGATACCTTTTTTAGCTTCTATAATCCGATATGGTTACGAGTTGACTGAAGCACTGGTTGCGAGAGATTTCAACGAGATAGAAAAAAGGTCGTCATTGATAGAATTGAAACACGGACCTCTAGACTTTCTCTTGTATGTGATATCGATATCCATCGTTTCGACTTACGCGTACTTATACTTTCTCTAGGATGATGGTTTTTAAACTATGGCAAGATAACTGATCAGCAAAAAGAAGACATTATAGATCGCATGTACCGCTATGGGCACTGTGAGATTTCGTGTTCGCTCGTATAACACACCCAAAATACCGCCGATCACGGCTATGAGAAGTACAGCGGAAATGATAGGATATATCTCACCTGTATAATTCCCAAGGTGTAGAGATCCAAAAAGAATACTAGCCCCTATGACGGACGGTAAGACTCCTAAACACTCTCGTAATCGGCCCTGAATAGCTCCTCTGAAGAGCAATTCCTCAGCAGGGGCGATCAGCACGACAGATAAGAAAGCTAGAGCGAGCAGAAATGACGGATCTGTAGATGCTATATCTTCTATCACAGATTCTGGCATGAGGTTCAGAAGCGATAGAATTCTGGATAGAACGGCAGCGGTAAGAAGCGCCGATATGGTCCCGACACTCAAGTATTTTAGATCAGACTTAGATGGTATGTCGATGGGGACCTTTATCTCTCTACTTCGGATGTAAAGATAAGCTACTACCAAAAATCCTACCTGTCCCAATACAGCTACACCCAAGATAACTAACATGGAATCTAGACCGTATCCGAGACCCAATAACGGGATCAGGAAGACAACACCTACAAAAACAGACGCGATGAAGGCCAAAAGTGTGATCCCGATAGCTTCTAATATCACATGTATCGAACACCGATCGAAGCTTGTCATGATATTAAGTTTGTAGATAGGCGAAAATAAAGTTTTTGATTGATCGCTTATAATTTACGAGAGGGATTCAAGTCATCTAGATATCAAAGTCATCTGTACGATCGATCTCTGCCAATCAATATGATTTTCATATTCGATCATCTCCTTCGATATGAGAATGAAATCTGTACTTAGAAGAAATATCAAATCCTATGACAGCATTTCAACGATCACTTTGGATCATATTGATCTGGCAGTTTAGATATCAGGAGATAGATGAGGATGAAACCTAAAATACCGGATCCAAAAGCCCCTAAAAAAGAGATCGTCTCGTCCTGATAAACGCTGAAATCTATCGAGGCATGGAATACAAAGACCGATATAAAAAATGATATGAAAAAACTCAAAGAGATGTATTTCACAAGAGAGATCGTCCAGTATTTTTTATATCTATCCCAACTTTCATCTGATCTCACTTCACCCTCATTGACAAGGATATCTCTTCCTATGAGTTCATCTACAAAAACTGCGGCAGAATAAAATAATATGAAAATACCTATAAAGAAGGATATGCTCTCAAGCGCCAATATCTGGTTAGTGTTGTTGAGTAAAATAGCAACACTTACTAGTGCAAAACCGGTATATATGAAATATCTTTTCTCTTTGATTATTCCGTAGAGGTCTATCGTACCGCCAAGCAAAACTAACAGCCAAAGTCTTGAAGGAGGTGATGTTAGTTCCATCCCGAGGAAGAAGAGGAAGACCGATATGAATAAGGCTGTCACCTTGTTTTGTTTTTTAGTCAGTTTTTCGGAAGATATGTGTTTCTTAAGGTCCTCGAATATATTCAACTTCTCATCTGGTATCTTCTCACCCCCTCTACAGCGACCTCAAGAGGCTCTTCTGGATTCCAATCGATCACCGGCCCATAATCCCTTAGTCTGTCCATTTTCACATGTCTCTCTATCTTCTCAAGTTTCTCAGCGATCTCTCCATCCGTATCGAGATACTTTTTTTGAAGCTCGATAGGGGAAGGTGAAACAACAGCCAATTCATACCGGGTCATAGAAAGGTCGGCTATAGCATCCAATACTCTATCGTCGGTCAAAGGAGATATGAATATCAACATACATCTATCAGGAAATATTTTATCCAATATATATTGAGCATGTTCGAGTCTCCAGTAACTCCCGCTCTCAAGGTCCATCAGATTGTCCATGATCTTGTACAGCTGTTCTTCTCCAGAACGTGGATAGACCCACCTAACAAAGTTTCCGATTACCAAAAGACCTACCCTGTTTCGATCCGCTATGATATCGGATGCTAGACTCGCTGCGGCTTTGATAGAGTGAGATAATGTATTTTCCTCGAAAACCCCTATGTTGGATCCTTCGAACGCATCGACTATCAAAACTACGTCTCCGCTTTTCTCTGCTTCGTAAGAGTTCGTTTTAGGATCAAGATATCGTGCAGTAGCTTTCCAGTTTATATCTCTCAATTCGTCTCCTTGATGATATTCACGTATCGAAAAAAACTCTGAGCCGACCCCCATAGTGCTAGATTTTATATTCCCTAACCACCCGGTGGTACGTTTTGGTCTAAGTTTCGTCCTACCGAGATCTTCAATAGGAGGAAGTGCAACAATATGAGTTGTTTCATCGAATTCCCAATCCTTAGAAAAGAGCTTCAATGGATCGTTATATCGCAGTTTGACCGGTCCGATGGTGTAATTTTCGGCTCTCAGGAATTCTATTTTATATCCGATCTCTTTTTTTTCTTTTCCGTCTAGATAGAGATATCGGTGATTTGACCCCTCGATACGCTTAACGTTTTCAGGTAATCCATCTTTTATCTCCAAGAAGACAGAAGATTCGCTCTTATTCTCTATAGTCAGTTTGATAGTGAACCCTGCTCCTTGATAAGTTTCGGCTTCTATAGGACTTCTTTTGACCTGGATAGACCCACTAGAAGGGGGCAGTTGAAGGTAACTCACTACAAAGAGTGTCGCAGAAGTAAAGCCAAGGATAAGAAAGAAGAAATTGAAGAAAAAAATACCTGCTGCTGTGGAGGCAAATAATATCGTTACCAATCCCACAGATACTTTTGTCCTCTCCATCATCACACCATCATTCAATATCGTATATATCGGCTAGTTCGTCGATAGCTAGACGAATCCTTTTCTCAAAATCGATCTCATCCTCTGATGAGGAAGTATCAAACTCGTTATCTACGGTAGTGGGCCTCCTTTGATTACTTCCGTCTGTCAAATCTTTCAGATCTTTAGCATGTTTTAAGAACTTTCTTAGATTCTCATTGGGGACCTTGTCCTCCAAAGAATCGGGGTCCGAGTCGAGTGATCTGAAATCTTCTTCTGAAAATCCATATCTATCTTTTAGAGTTGCATATACCTGTTCTTTGATTCTACCTTCGATTATGGCCTGATTTATCTCTTTATTTTCTTTGCCTTTAGTTATGTGTTCAACGGCTTTTTTAAGCGGCATTTCTGATCTTTGTCTTTTCTTTTCTTGACTCATCCAGTAATTTGCGGAGGAGCTTTTTGAATAAAACCACTCCAAGAGTATCCAGAAAGGAAATATAAAGACTCCAATAGCCAGTCCGGCCTCTATACTCCTTGCGAGAACGGCTATCAAGACAAAGACCATCACGAATACAAATTTTACAAATTTAAATAATCTTACTCCCGCTAAATTCAGAGAGTTTTCATCTAGATCGATCGATCTCATCTTTTTCACCTTCAATATCCTTTTTGATCTGCTTGAAGTTCTTGATCGCTCTGTCTCGGTGTTTCTCATCCAACATATGGTGACTGTATTTTGCCTTCTCGAAAAGTTTTGTCATCTCATCTATAGTTTTCTTTTTCAGTGGCAGTTTTCCAAGTGCTTCTCTTTCGAACTCCCTTGGTGTAAATGAGGTCTTCTGTTCAACACCTTGTTCCTCCAACTTAAAACTCATCCTCTGATAGTTACGGATTATCACGTCCTTTATATCTTCACCTTCATGAAGTTGTCTGATCGCTCTCTCAGCAGTATCTGAGAGAGTTTCCTTGCTTTTCTTCTCTTTTCCTTCTCTAGAACTCAATTTCTTACTACTAGAATAAAATAAGAAGATCAATAGAACTCCGGTTATAATACCCAAGAGGATCATGCCAACGACATTTGTTCCTAAAGTGAAGATCTCTGAACTGAGACCATTTCCAAAAGATATGTCCGGTAAAGAAGGCAAGCCTATATTTGGAAATAAACCATCGATCGCCGATAAAAGCATCGATCCAGCACTAGCTAAAGACCCACCAAAATATATGATAGCTATCAAAGAGAAGGCTATAAAAACTCTACCGATATGTCCAAAATATGTATCAGGCGGGGAGACTATTGCTCCTATCGCTAGGCTCGCAATTATGATCACGGGTAACATATAACTCAAAAGATTTTGGAGGAATGGGTATGAGTATTCTGAAACTTTTATTTCTTCTTTATATACATCTATATAATTATCTTCGATAGTGAGCCAGTATTCGTCTTCTTCGGCACTATCGATGTACCATCCTTTTTCTTCTCTTCTGAGTTGTGTTTCTTCATCGACAGCAATGCCTCCTTCTTCTAAGATCGAAGCCAAACGGGATGATATATTACCCTCTTGGAGATGACCTTCATAATCTCTTCTCGGGATGCTGAACTGATATGAGTTCCTATCTATATTGATCTTATACTCTCTATCATCTTCTATATAAAGATACCAGTTCATAGTATCAGGGTCGAGAATGATTTCAGAATTTATCCTATAAACATCTATATCTGCGTCGATCTCGTGGATCTGGTATTCTATTTCTCCGTCGATCATGATTGACCAGACCTCGTCGTATCCAACGACCTGTGCGTCTTCATCGATCTCGAGACCCTCCTCTTCAAAATCTTCTACCAGGTCCTCTGAGATAGTTCCGTTCTCCAAATAATTATAATAGATCCTTCTAGTTAATCTGAACAGATATTCGTCCAGCTCTATGTCTTCCTCTTCAAAACGATCCCTTAGATCAGGGTGGACAGGACCAGATTGTATATATTCTTCGTACTCGTCGATATCCAAAGTAAAGATGTAATCTTTCTGCTTCCTAACTATGATCTCATCTTCAACTCCTGTATCTCCCTCAGAGATCCAAAGATACGCTGAACTCATGTTACCTATAGTCCAGGCAAAGAACAAGAGAACAATGATACCTATGATGAAGAGTTCTCTTTTATCCAAACCCAAGTCCATCCTAGCAAAAAGATATCACGATCTTTAAATTATAAAAGTTTTGCTAGTTTGAATGCAAGATCATATCATCTCAGATCGATTTTTTGATTCAATCTTTATAGTACTCATAAACTAAATTATAACGGTATTTATCTGAATGGGTGAATCCGATCTCCTTAGCGGCCTCTACAACTTTATCCGATGCAGTTTTCAATCTGAATCTATCATGACCGTTCCTTATGCATCGTTCAGTTCCGAATCGGAATAATCCCTTGATACCCTCGACAGTGCCACAAGTAAAGGCAGCACTCAGAGATCCATAATTTTCTTCTACTTCCAGGAAGATCAAAGAGTCTATGTCTTTTCCGTCTCTTATCGAAAAACAACGCCCTTTCTCGACTCGATCCTTGATAAGGCTTTCATCTAGTGGGTATCCTATCCAGTGCTCTATATAAAGACCGGCATTCTCTTCGAATTCGGGGGACCCCTGTACGAATTCTATAACATCATCTACATCTTTTTCGACCGATGCTTCCATTTCGCTCTTTTCAGAGGACGTATGAACTCTTTCCATATCTTTTTCCTTCAGACGGAGATATTCGTACTTTTTTTTAAGTTCGAATCCTATATCTTCGGCTACTTTTATCACTGGGGTGTTATCTCCGGAGGTCAGAAATCTAGCGACACTATAATCTAGATCTTCGATAAAATCGATCTGTCCCTCTATCATCTTCCTACCGTAACCCTGTCCTTGATGGTCCGGATGAACTCTCAAACCTTCAAGCCAAAGTACATCATCCCTGTGCCACGTATGTTTAGCAAGCGCTATTATCTTTCCTCCCGATTTCCCACATATGAAACCTCCTTCTTCAAACCATCTATCGAAATAATCCGGTATGTAATCACGACCGTCCCATATGTGAGAGGCTAATTCCATGATCTCTTCTTTATCTGATCTCTCGACCTCTCTTATTTTAAGTTCAGATGCCATATTTGAGAGATATCGAAAAGGTATTAATTAATTCTATTATCAGATGTCACATTATCTTTTGAAGCACTCTTTCGATGAATTTTGTTTTACCTTCAGTATAAGCTTCACGATCGTCTCGATGTTCCACGGCCAATCTTCTCTTCAGTTCAGCGTACCTCTTACGGGTTCTGTCGTCCTCGCGTAGATGATCTCTGAAGGCGAGGTGCCTTTCCAACTCCCTGCTATCTTCAGGACAGACATAAAGATTATGAGGAGGTTTCACCGAGCTTATACCGTTCCACGGCACAATCTCATCTTTTCTTTTGAAGGACTCTCTTCCCTCGATGCCAAAATCCCCCTGGTATTCATATCCGAGCTCGTCGAGCTCGTCGATAACTTCAGTAAAACAGGAATAGTCCTCTATGATAAGATCTATGTCTATCTTGGGTTTAGCGCAGAGCCCTGGAACGGCTGTACTTCCGACATGCTCCACTCTTAACAGATGATCCTCTAGAGAATTCACATAGATGTTCCTCAATAACTTGAAGTCTTCGATCCAAGTGGCGTCATAATCAACGACTTTCACCATGTCTTCACACATCTCTTTCTGCAGTGAAAACAATGCCTAAAACTCCTATTTATATATGTGGAGTCGCCTCGATTCATTGCAAAAATATTAAATCTCTAGATGAACTTAACAGGGTGGAGATAAAGATGAGGATCCGATGGCATGGTCAATCTTGCTTTGAGATAGGTTATGAGGGTAACATATTGGTTACAGATCCTCATGACGGAAAGAATATAGGTATCAATCCGCCTCAGGTAGAGGGTGACATAATCCTGGTTTCACACGATCACTACGACCACAACGCTGTCAGGAAGGTTGAAAATCCCGATAGCGAGATAGTTAGAGATGCAGGAGTAAGAGATATCGGAGATATAAAGATCGAAGGCATCAAATCTTACCATGACGAAGAAGGAGGTAAAGTGAGAGGTGAAAATACCATCTTCAAATTCAGTATGAACGGTTTGGACCTCTGCCATATGGGAGACATCGGACACTTACCAGATGAAGAGCTCGTTGACGAGATAGGCAGTGTCGATTTCCTATTCATCCCTGTTGGTGGAAATTTCACCATTGGTCCTGAAGAAGCAAAAAAAACTATCGAGAAGATCGATCCTAAGATAGCTGTCCCTATGCACTTCAAGATAGGTGGCTTGTCTTTAGATATCAAAACTTTAGAACCCTTCCTATCTTTATACCCCGATGAAAAAACCTTCAAGCTGGGAGTTGAATTAGATTTTATAAAAGCCGACCTTCCAGAGGAAACTGAGATATGGGCATTCTCACTCTGACAAGTAGATCCGATATAGATGATGCTCTACAGATGAAGATTTAAATGATGTCCACTCCGTTCGACCCGCAAAATCGTAGAGGAGGTGTTGACATGTCTTTCTGTGATGAACTTTATGAAGAAGCTTCAGAAGTTTGGGAAGCCTACCACGAACATCCTTTCGTGAAAGGGATAGGTGATGGAACATTAGAGAGAGAAAAATTCGAATACTGGCTGCGGCAGGATTATGTTTATCTGATAGATTACGCTAGAGTTTTTGCCTTCGCCGTCGGAAGAGCTAGAGACCTAAAAGTGATGCAAAAATTCGCCGAATTATTGGATGGCGTGCTGAATACCGAGATGGAGCTCCATCGAGAATATGCCTGGGAGTTCGGTATCTCTGAAAAAGAGCTTGAAGATGTAGAAAGATCTCCCACTTGCCGGGCTTACACGGATTTTCTAGTGAGAACCGCATCTACGGGGACCCTCTCTGAGACTTTGGCCGCCTTACTTCCCTGTTTCTGGGGCTTCTTAGAGATCGGTAAAAGGTTGAGCGAAGAAGGTGATACCAGTGAAGAAAATCCATATCGAGATTGGATTGAGATGTACTCCTCAGAAGAATTCGAAGAGTTGGCAGATTGGAGTAAAGAATTGTTGAACGATATGGCGGCAGGAGCTGGTGAAGATGAAAAGAAAAGATTGAAAGAGATATTTTTAACGAGCAGTCGATTGGAATTGAAATTCTGGGATATGGCCTACGATATGGAGAGTTGGGAAACTCAAAAATAGACTATTCTAAATACCGGAGTCCTTCCTCGATCCTACCCATCTCTATTGGAGTCGTGGTATTACCTATCACTGCGCCGACTGTGTTAGCGACCAGACAGGTCCCTATCCAGCCCGATCCATGGTTCGCGGTACCTTTGCTCACGGGGACTTGAAAGAGCTCTTCTAAAATTTCTATCTCATCATCATCGACGTGTGGATGGCATAGTAAACCTTTATTTGTTGCGACAGCCACGGAGCCGACCATCTTGACACCTGCTATGGTGCCGCTTTTCACTTCCACCTCTAGTTCTTCCGCTATAGCTTCTTTGGCATCCTCACCGATATCCGGATGAAGCATCGCCCCGTTGTCATTCAAAAGTATATTATTTCCCAAAGCGTTCTGAGGATCAGGTATCACAGTGACGTTCACGTGGTCTACTAGTTTCTCTATCTCTCTCTCCTCGATTATATCGGATACGACAGCACCTTTAGAATTCAGGCCCATCAATGATCCGACCACTCTAGTACCGCCTATAGTCGTTTTAACGGCGGTACAATCGAGAGCCTCTTCGAAAACCTCTCCATCGATAGGAGGGATGACCACTAACTCTTCAGATCCTGCAGAAAAGACACCGATATATGGATGAGACTCTACAGCGTATTTTTTAAGCATAGATCACTCTCTCGGGATAGAGACTTCGACGATACCGTCTTCGAATTTTATCGCCTTCACCTTGATCTTCGAAGGCGGTTTCTTGATACCTCTGTCCCAGATGGTCTCATTGGTACTGGAATCGATCCAAACGTCTTCTTTGGGAACGTTCATGTTGTTTGAAACGAACTCCCTGATGATCTTCATAGCTTTTGAAGCCCTTTTACTGGCAGGTGTGTTTTTCGCCTCACTGAGCGGGATATTCATTATCCTCTCTTCTGTATCTACCATCTTTACACCAACTCATCTACTCGTCAGTATCGTGTCGCCGCCAGTTCCTTCTCTTCGGGTTGTTCGTGTGATTACGATTGGTCTTCTGCATAACCCAGGCTGGGACTCTCTTGTTCTGCTTACCCTTTTTCAAAAGTCTGCGTTTTTTCGGACCTGATTTATTGCTTGACATCTATTTTACCTCCTTTTGATATTAATCTCTTTCTTTTGACCGCTAAGCTTCTTTAATAATTCTTTGAGAGTATCATCATCGATCTTATCGTTCGTAGCTCCTCTCTGAGCTAGAGCGATTATCTGAGATTCGATCTGTTCCGCGAGCTCGGGTCTAGCCATTTTGACCCTCGCCAACCTCTCTCTTGCATCTGAAGTCATCACTTTTCTGAGCATGGCCTTCTTTTGGGCTTCCATCTGCCTTTGGGCCTCTTCTTGAGATTCACCCGACTGCTTTTTCTCTTTAAGTTCCTGCATCTTTTTCTTTTTGAGTTCTTCCAACTCATCTTCTCCGGTCATTGGACCACCCCATACAAAATTTATAGATATTTAGACATTTCAGGATCGTCTTTGGCCATCTCTTCCATGATATCACGAGAGATATCATCCAGGAAAGACTGTCCTTCAGAGGTCACGACTCTTCCGTTATCGGTTTTCTCGACGAAATTTGCAGATTCCAACTGCTGAAGTCCTTCTCTCACTATAGATCCAGAACCTTTAGCGAATTTTTCGGGTCTAGGACCTCTACTATGTTTCCCGCCGTACTTGGTCTTCAATTTCGAAACGCCGATAGGGCCATCGACGTAAACACTTCTGAATATCGCCGAAACTCTATCGAACCACCAGTCCGGCTGTTCTGGACCCTTTTCCTTATGTACTCCGGTTTTAACGAAGTCGGACCACTCAGGCTCTTCGATTTCGTCCATGCTCTTCATCTGCTTGCTTACTTCCTCTATCAACTTGTTGGGAGGAACATCATATACTGTTACCATAGGCTATTACACTCCAGATAAGATCAATGTCAGGTATCTCCTGCATACTTAAGACTTATTATTAAATATTTCCCCCGAAAGGTTCGTTTTCAACGATATAAGTCGGTTTTCAATCTAGGGATCATCGCCATGGAAAAAGCTGATCTGATACTGTCTTCTCTATTGATCGATCCGTCCGTTAGAAGACCAACAGAGCCGAGCTCTTCATCACCATCTTCGAAAAAGACACTCATCTTTTCTTCCAAAGGTATACCATCTCGAAGTTCGTCTATCCAATCACCAGGTATAGGAAAGCCGGGACCGTGCCCCGAAGAGGTGAAGCCCATCTTATCTTTTATGACAGTGTACTCCAAACAAAAAGTTCTATCCGAAGTCCTCATCATACCGCTCTCGATACCTACGCCATAATCAAAACCCTCTGGAACTTTGGCTCTTTTTTCGGCGCTCCTGATTATCTCATCGTCGAAAGGCTGTTCTTTCGTATCTTCAGATCCTTCACATTCAAGTTCGAGTTCGAACAGATCGGATAAAAACTCCCTCGTAACTTTCTCTTCAACGGAGTTTTCAGAACCAAGATGAACTTTTACTGGTCTTCTTCTAACACCGTTCTCGTCAACCTCTCCTCTTCGTATCCTGGTGGATTTCAGAGGAAGAAGGTCATCGGCGAGCACCGGTTTGACTTCGATTATCTCAAGTGGATCTTTTCCCCTTTCTTCTCTCAACTCGTTGATCTCTTCTCCTCGCTCCTTTGTCTCGTAAGACACGACTAGGATGTCGAAATCGCCATCGACAGCCTTTCTGTAAGGATCATCTATCTTGACTATCTTCCAGTCATCATAAGTGGAAAGATATTCTTCCAGTTCTTTTTTTCTTGCCTTGTAGTCATTATCGACCTCAGGCTTCCACTCTTCCAGCATCTCGTCCGAGACCAGACCGATCGTTGTCTCACCGTTTTCAAGGGCTGATCCCAAAAGCTTTTCATGCCCGAGATGAAGGTGATCGAACGTGCCGCCAACGATGACTTTTTTGACCATATATCTCGATCCCTCAGTAAACAGTCAAGACCATGACTATCAGAAGAACTACTAATAGTGCATAAACTATATACTGCTTCTTTTTTCTACTGCTCAATAGATCATCGTACTCTTCCCTACATTTTTCAGAGCAGAAATCCTCTTCAAGTGGTACCGGTTTCTGACATATCCTGCAGTGCTTGTGCTGTTCCATAATATCGAATAAAGGAGAAGTGATAAATCATTTTCCATCTCCAACCATTCAAAGCAGCTCAAATTTCTGCTCGATCTGGGCTAGACGCCGTTCGGAAACGGTCCTAGGGTCCAAACTCATGACAAATACCCCTTCTTCGACATCTACAACATCAACTAGATGATCCAAAATACCAAGGAACCGTGAGAAGGAATTGTGTTTTAATATACTCTCAACACCGTCCATAAATATAATACCGCCTTCTTCCTGCAAAAAGTTGATCATACTGTGTGATATAAGAGAAAGTTCATCGGGAGCGAACTTATTTTTTCCTTTTAAATTAGTGAGCCAGTAAAAAGAAATAGACACATCATCGACTGGATACATCTCTTTGATCTTGGTGGGATTGTTCCTGCTGAGACAATAACCCGCACCATACTCTTTAATCTTGTCAAAGCATGATCTGAATCCTTCTTCAGGGTTTTTTTCCTTTAAAAGGTAACTATTACCGGATTCAAGTTCAGGTGTTCTTTCGCCCTCATATATGGTACTGAGCAGTCGTTTTCCGCTCTCGATCACTCTTTCCCTATCTAGATCATTCATAGATTTCCACTCCTCCATCTATCTCATCATAGGAGATGACCAAACTTTTGGATAAAGTGTGCTATCGCTATAGTTTTCTTCTTTTTAACGTTTTTGATATCTTTATCGATGGCCGAAACTCACGAGCCATGGTTCTTTATCCTGGACCTTCACGAACCCGTATCTTTCAAACTGGATTATATCATCTACACTTATCTCTTTGAGATTGTACTCACCGAGACCTTTCTCAAGAGATGAGTCGGGGCGCTCAACGGCGACCTCCAGACCATCGACAAGCCACTGTATCTTCAATATATCCTTGTTTTCGAAGCCGGTTATCTCGGCCTTTTTTCCGTCCAGTTCAACATTGCAGAAGTTCTTAAGGCGTATCTCGTCATCTTGGAACTCCTCGAATTCTTTCCTAGGGATGTATACTTCTCTTCCAACTTCGAGTTCCCGGTATCCTCGTTCGGGATCACTTGGATGTCTAGCGACCTTGACTTTTTCGGGTTCGATATCACCTACGAGTTCTATCTTGACTGGGTCTGGGATGAAGAAATATCTGTTCGCCTCAGGATCTATGATCTCGCGGTTTTTAGAGTAAAGCTTGGAAGGTGCCACCTCGATATCGGTTTCAGACATACCGAAATCTAATATGAAATCCCTGATCGCTTCGGGTTGTATACCTCTGCGTTTTAAAGATTGCAGTGACCACGTCCTAGGATCTGTCCAGCCGTCGAATTCTTCCTCCCTGATCTTCCTTTGGAACTCGCTCTTGCTGAGACTCACATCTTTCAGTCTCAACATACCGTAGTGAAGGAAATCTGGCTTGTTCCAACCGAAGAGATCCCAGATGTATTCCTCCATCCTATCTTCTATGACAAGATCCTTGCCCCGCAATATGTGGGTCATCCCTATAAGATGATCATCAACGGCCCACGAAAACTCGAGTAATGGCCAGACGGGATACTTGTTTCCAACCCTCGGATGTTCGTTTTTAGATATTCTGAACAGTACTCTGTCTCTGAAGGCCGGGTCAGGATGCTGCATATCGGTCTTCAGCCTTACTATAGCGTCACCTTCTTCGATCTTCCCTTCGAGCATCTCGTTCCAGAGTTCGAGGTTATCCTCTTTTGGTCTCTCACGGTGTTCACATTCTTTCCCCACCTCTCGCTTATCTCTCAGTTCTTCTTGACTGCACTCGCAAACGTAGGCTTCACCCATGTCTAAGATCTTCTCACCGTACTCGTAATAGATATCCATCCTCTCTGACTTGTAATAGGTCTCGTGCCACTCCACGTTCAACCATTCGAGACCATCTTTTATCATATCATAAGCTTCTGGAAGCAGTCTTTTGGTTTCGGAACCGATGGTATCGTCGTAAAATAGGACCAGTTCACCATCGTTCCTTTTGACATATTCATCGTTCAGGATGACCATCCTTGCATTACCTATATGAAGAGGACCGGAAGGATATGGAGCCATCCTCATCTTAACGTTTTCCGCGTCCAACTCAGGTAGCTTGTCTTCTTCCTCATCATCATCCTCTTCGAAGAATTCCGGCATGAGCTTTTTCAGCTCGGCCTTTTGTTCTTCGATAGAGAGGGCGTTGATATCCTCTACTATCTCGTTGACCATCTCTTTAGTGCCTTGTGGATCGCTTTTGAGGTCGTCAACCTCGCCCATCACTTTGCCCATAACAGGTCCGACTGTAGCTTCACCTTCGAACTTGACAGCGTTCCTGAGTGCGTATTTCCTGATTACATCTCTATTTTGCTCGGACATATCAAAGGGATAAAAGTGTAGTATATTTGTTTTTTTGCCCGTCGTTCTTCATTTAGCCTCTTGGACTATCGTCTCTATCGTGACGTGCAGAGCTTTTTTGATCGTATCTTTAGCCATGCTCGGGGGTTTGTTATCCTTATCAACAGCCTGTTCGGGCAAGAATGGAACATGGATAAAACCATAGTGTATAGGTAGATCGTTCTTCTCGACGTGATCGGCGGTAGAGTAGATGACATGATTGCAGACGAAGGTTCCTGCGCTGTAAGAAAGATAAGATGGAATCCCTTCTTCCTTTACTTCCTCGACTATCCTCCTCGTGGGTATCGTGGTCCAATAAGCAGTGGGACCATCATCTACGATGATCTCATCTTCAGGTTTGTTACCTTCGTTGTCCTCTATCCTGGCATCATCGATGTTCAAAGCGACCCTCTCAACTCTGATGCCGTGGGTCCCGTTCGCCTGCCCTATATGTAATACGACATCGGGCCTCTCGCCATCTATCAGTTCCTTGACCTTTTCTGCTGACTTTCCATATACTGTCGGTATCTCTTCAGCTATTATCTTACAGCCGTTTATCGTCTTCCCATCAAGGTCTAAAACGGCCTCCGAAGCTGGATTGATAGACTCGCCACCGAATGGATCAAAACCGGTCAGCAGAAGTTTTTCTAAACTTTTAGGTCCTTTCTTTTCGCTCATGGTTGAGGTTTGATCTTATTATTTAAAAAACCTTCGTTATCATTTATGTAGATAAAGATTATTTATTGGCTCTATCTAACACCTATCGAAACCATGCCGATCTCTATCGATATAGGAGGTACTTTCACGGATTTTGTGATCATAGACGATGATATGAGACACTTCAAGATGGCTTCATATCCCGAAAGACCCGAAAGGGCCATAAGCGAAGGTCTCAAAGAAAGAGGTGTGAGCGTTGAAGGAGAGGCGTTTCACGGGACCACGGTGGCGACGAACGCCTTTATAGAAAAAGAGGGGGAAGAATGTGCTTTCATAACTAATGAGGGGTTTGAAGACATCCTTTTTATCGGGAGGCAGAACAGGCCAAAGTTATATGATCTAAACGTTGAGAAACCGAAACCCCCGCTCCAAGAGGATAACACGTTCGGTCTTTCCTGTAGGATGGGACCTGACGGCGAGATATTGAAAGATATCTCAAAGCGGGAGGTGGAAGATCTCGCCGATGAGTTGAAGGAAGAAGGACTATCGGCCGCCGTCTGTCTTCTCCATTCCTATAAAAATCCAGAGCAGGAGATAAAGATCGGTGATATCTTCGATAGGTACGGCATAGATCATTCATTGTCGCATTCCGTTACTGGAGAGTTCAGAGAATACGAAAGAGGTCTGACCACACTTCTAGATGCCTATTTAGACCCCTTGATAGAGGATTATTTCCACTCGCTCGAAGATATACTTTCCCAGGAACCATACATAATGAAATCTGGCGGTGGTTTGGAGAGGAGTTCGAAGGTCGACGCTATCGACTGCTTATATTCCGGTCCAGCCGGAGGTGTCGCCGGCGGGGCTTTCATAGCTGAGAGTTTGGGAGTGCCCAATATGGTGACCTTCGACATGGGAGGGACCAGTGCAGACATGGCCGCTATAATCGACGGAGAGATATCCTGGAAGGACCAGGGAGAGATTGATGGTTTCCCCATACAGTCGAAGATGGTCGATATAGTCACGGTCGGATCTGGAGGAGGGAGCATAGCTAGATGTGACGAAGGCGGCGCGTTGAGAGTCGGACCTAAGAGTGCCGGAGCCAGACCAGGTCCGGTCTGTTACGGGAGAGGTGGTGAAAGACCTACTGTGACAGATTCACTTTTACTGATGGGGTATATAGATCCAGATTATTTCCTGGGAGGCGAGATGGAACTTGATCTTGAAAAGGCTAAAAGATCGATAGAGGTACTCTGTGAGGAACTGGGGATGGGATTCGAAGAAACACTAAGAGGGATCTTCAAAGTCGCCAATTCGAAGATGGCTAGGACTATGAAAAGGATCACAGTAGAGAAAGGTATGGATCCAGGGAAATTTTCGATATTGGCCTTCGGCGGGGCAGGGCCTTTACACGCAGCATCCATCGCCGAAGAACTGGGTATGAAAAAAGTATTGATCCCGCCTTTGGCAGGGGTATTTTCGGCATTGGGCATGGTCACCGGAGATGTGACCCACGAGAGGAGCAGGACCATATTGACCTCATTGGATGATGAAGAAACTATAGAAAAGACCATAGAAGATATCGATGAAGAGATAGAGGAAGAGGGAAAAAGGCAAGTACTTTTAGGTCTGAGATACAAAGGTCAGAGTTACCACCTGAACATACCATATACCGATTCGATCGATGATTTGAAGAGAAGATTCCACAAAGAACACGAAAAAAAGTACGGATATTCTGACGAGGGAGAAGAGATAGAAGTCGTCAGGGCACATGTAGAAGTGATCCGAGAGAGGGAGATATCCGATCTACCGTTCCACACTGAAGAAGGTGAACATCCTCCTTCTAGAGAGTGCCTTTTTTCCAGTGGATGGGAGAAAACCTCGATTTTCAGGAGAAGATCCCTATCGAGCGGCGATGAACAAGAAGGACCGAGTATAATAGAAGGATCGAATTCTACAGTACTCGTTCCACCAGGATGGAGATGGAGTCTAGGACCTTCCGGTATAATCAAGATGGAGGTCACAAGATGAAAAGATTGAAGCCCACTGAGCTAGAGGTGATGAAACACGCTTTCACGGCTATACCTGAGCAGATGGGGGCCGCACTACAACGGAGCGCTTATTCTCCAAATATCAAGGAACGTAAAGACGAATCCTGCGCGTTATTCACTGAAAGAGAAGAGATGATCGCCCAGGCAGAACATATACCCGTCCACTTGGGTGCGATGCCTAATGCACTTGAAAGAGCGGTATCCGATTGTGATCCCGACGTCGGCCAACAGGTCATTTTGAACGATCCTTATGCTGGGGGAACACATCTCCCCGATATCACCGTTATCAAGCCCGTTTTCCTGCACGATGAAAAGATAGGTTATGTAGTAAATAGAGCACACCATTCTGACGTTGGAGGTATAACACCGGGTTCCATGCCCGGCGAGAGCGAAAACCTGAAAGAAGAGGGCATAATAATACCTCCTACGATACTGATAGAGGATGGAGAACTGGATGAAGACATCATCGAAGAGCTCAAAAGATCTCGTTCACCCCAGGAGAGGATGGGCGATATAAGAGCTCAGATCGGGGCGAACGAAAAAGGTGCTGAAGAATTCAAAAAGGCGGTGGAAAAATACGGTTTTGAAGATTTTGAAGCATTCAAAGAACAGGTCATAGGTTACTCTGAAAAAAGGACCAAAGATATGATAAAAGGATTACCGGAAACTTCAGTCTCCCAAGAAGATATAATGGAGTGGAGGGACGGTGTCAAACTCGATGTTATGATAGAAATAGGTGAGGATAGACTTTCCTTCGACTTCTCGGGAACGGATCCTCAGGTCGAAGGGAACATAAATGCTCCCAAACCAGTCACACATTCGGCCGTTTTTTATGTGCTTCGATGCCTTCTCCCAGAAGATATACCGGTGAACAACGGCTGCTACAGGCCTCTAGACATCGAGATACCTGATGGGACCGTATTGAATCCAAAACCTCCAGCTGCCGTTTCAGCAGGCAATGTCGAAACGTCACAGAGAGTCGTAGAGCTTATACTCAGGAGCCTCGAAAAGATACTCCCTGATAGGATACCCGCTGAAAGCCAGGGAACGATGAACAATTTACTGATAGGTAGTGATGATTTCACGTATTACGAAACGATAGGCGGAGGTAGCGGTGGTTCACCTAGAGGACCCGGTGAAAGCGGTGTTCACGTACATATGACGAACACGAAAAACACTCCTATAGAAGTCATCGAAAACGAATATCCTTTACAAGTGATATCTTACAATCTGAGAAAAGGTTCTGGAGGAGATGGTGAGATGCCTGGTGGTGACGGCATAATAAGAGAGATAAAAACACTAAAGATGGCTGAAGTATCGATACAGTCAGAGAGAAGAAGAAGACCTCCTAAAGGTATAATGAGTGGAGAGAACGGCGAAGTCGGGAGGAATCTGAAGATCAGCCGAGATAAAGAGGAAGAGGTCGGGAGCAAGATAACTTTCGAATTGGATGAAGATGAAAGTGTCAGGATAGAAACACCAGGCGGCGGGGGTTATGGAGAGCCTTAGAAAAATTTAAGAAGTCTCGTTCATTAAGGGTGTAAGTGAGAGGAGTATTTCCTCTCTAAAATCGACGGAGAATGATAACATGGCAAAGAATACCGAGTTCTTTATGGAAAAATACGAGGAGATGAAGGAAGAGGGTCTGACTTGGACGATAAGAAACCTCGAAGGACCTTCCCAACCGCACGTTACAGTGGATGGGAAAGAGTGCATAATGTTAGCTTCAAACAATTATCTTGATCTGGCCAACCACCCCAGGTTGAGAGAAGCGGGAAAGAAAGCCATCGAAGAGTACGGAGCCGGAGCCGGTTCCGATTGGTCTATCGCTGGAACCATGGACATACACGAGGAACTATGGGATAGGATCGCCGAGTTCAAAGAATGCGAAGCTGGTATGACCTATCAGACCGGTTTTGCGGTGGGCGCGGGTCTTATACCTCAATTGGCCGGAAAAGGAGACGTCTTGATCTCCGACGAGTTGAACCACGGCTGTATAATCGACGGTATAATGATAGCCCAGAGGATGTTCAAAGCCGATAAGATGATCTACAGCCATTCTGACATGGGTGAACTGGAAGAGTGTTTGAAAAAGGCTGAGGAAGAGGGATATAACAGGAAGATAGTGCTGACCGACGGTGTCTTCAGCATGGACGGCGATATAGCTAAGATGGATGAGATCCAGAAATTAGCGGACGAATACAACGCTCTGACTTATGTCGACGATGCCCACGGAGAAGGTGTTCTCGGTGATGGACACGGTATCGCGAAAGAATTTGGACTCGAGGACGATATCGATATGCAGATGGGGACTTTCTCCAAAGCTTTCGGCGGCTTCGGCGGTATGTTGGCAGGAACAGAAGGACTGATAAAATACGCTTACAACACATCTAGAACCTGGCTACTCAGTGCAGCTTTCCCGCCGCACGTTGCGGCTATAGACAAAGAGGCTCTTGATATAGTGGAAGAAGAGCAAGATAGGGTCGAAAAACTGTGGGATATGACCGAGTACTTCAAGAGCGAGATGGAGAGCATGGGATTCGATACCGGTATGACTGAAACTCCGATCGTGCCTGCGATGGTCGGCGACAGCAAGAAAGGCCAGAAACTCGCGGATCGATTGTACGAAGAAGGTATCTTCGGCCTCGCGATAGTTTACCCGATGGTTCCAAAGGGAGAAGCGAGGATCAGGAATCAGATAAATGCCGGACTTACAGAAGAAGACCTGAACGAAGTTCTGAGAGTGTACGAGAAACTCGGCAAAGAACTAGACCTGATCTGAACCCAAAACTCTTTTTTTCTATTTTAAATCCTTAAAAAACCATATAGGGGTTGATAAGAGGACCCGGCTTGGATCTTTCACCGGACCCCCTATCCTCCCTCCCTATTATCATTCAAGTCATTGATATTCGTTGGGATCTCTACAAGGCCTTTGACTGATTCTCTTATATATACCATGTTATAGATCATATTTAATTCATACTGCGATAGATTTCTGATTTGAGAGGGTCTTTAAATAGGTCAAGTTAAAAACTAGATCTTTATAACTTGGTTCAGCTAGCGGTAGAAAAATCATCAATCTTAAATATGATTAGTGATTAAGAGTGTCTGCCCGCTCAGGAAAAGGGCCCGTAGCTTAGGTTGGTGGAGCATCTGGCTCATAACCAGACGGTCGTCGGTTCAAATCCGGCCGGGCCCATCTTTTGACCAATAAGATATTTGATGTTTTTATTTCAATAAAAATTCTGGATTTCTTTCTTCTTTGAGATCGTACAAGAGATAGTCTACCATAAAATATATATAATATCACTTGCGTTACTCTCTTTGAGGGTTCGAAACCGGGAAGACGACCAGTAGAGATATTTCAAAATCGATATTCCGGTTATAAGAGCCTGTCACCAGATAACACTACATCAGCCCCCAGCTTCAATATTTTCCTCCGGGAGAGGACCAAAAAATATCTGGGGGCTGACTTCAAAATTTTCTAACACACATGCATATTTGTGCATACATAAATTATTTTTCCTTGTAATTCAATCTTTGATCGACCATCCTTTAGAATACTTTGATAAACTTTAATACCTAATATATCAAAAAAGACTCGATATGATGAAAGCCTTAGTAGATGGAAAGATAAACACGATAACTGATGGATCTTACAAGGGGTCTATCCTGATCGAAAACGGCAAAATAATCGATATAGGAAAGGGTATAGAGATACCTGAAGAAGCCGAAAGGATAGACGTGAGGGACAAAACCTTGATACCCGGTCTCATCGAGGCTCACTGCCATACCGGTATCCACGAGGAAGGCGAAGGGATGGAAGGGAATGATACCAATGAGAGGTACGATCCCATAACTCCGCATCTCAGAGCATTGGACGGTATAAATCCTGAGGACATAGGACTGAAAGAGGCATCGAAGGCCGGGATTACTACCGTCAACGTGATGCCCGGTTCCGCCAACCCGATAGGAGGAAAGTCAGTGGCGATCAAGAGCGGAGGTTCTAATATAATAGACGAATTAGTATTGAAAGAACCTACCGGCATGAAGATGGCTTTCGGTGAGAATCCAAAGCGCGTTTACAAAGAGCAGGAAAAGATCCCGTCGACGAGGATGGGAACAGCCGGCATCATGAGAAAGACATTTTCTGATGTAGATGATCTAGATGATAAACACGGAGATGATGATTTCAAGTTAAAAGCTTTAAAACCAGTTTTGAAAAAGGAATTGAAGGCAAGGATACATGCGCACAGAACTGATGATATGGTCACCGCTGTAAGGATAGCAGAAGAGTTCGATTTTCCAATGGTTTTAGAACACGCGACCGAGGGGCACGAGATATCTGACTTTTTAGCAGACAAAGATATACCAGCAGTCGTAGGACCGTGCCTTTCGTCTAAATCCAAAAGAGAGAACGCCGCAAGAACTTTTGAAACACCCGGTGTGCTGTCCGAAAAGGGGGTCAAAGTCGCATTGATGACCGACTCTCCAGTGATCCCTACAAAATATCTCAATCTGATGGCGGCTTATTCAGTGAAAGAAGGTATGGAAGAAGAAGAGGCTCTTAAAGCCATAACCATATATCCTGCGCAGATATGTGATATAGATCACAGGGTCGGTTCATTAGAAAAGGGGAAGGACGCTGACATAGTAGTCTTGAACGGGGATCCTTTAGAGTTGAAATCCAGGGTCGAAAAAGTCTTCATCGAGGGAAAAGAGATCGTCTAAATATCATCTCTTCCCGATATACGAGAGTTCCTAGAGGGTGCCTTGTTTTCAATATCGTCGATCTTATCCATCGTGCCTATACATTCGGGACAAGTGCTCCTCTCCTCGATATAAGTTAGTTCCTCCTTCTCCTCAATAGGTGGGCCGGCAAAGAGTGCTCTTTTGATCTCTTTCAATCTCTCGATTATCTCCATCAAAATATTACATGCGTTTCATCGCATATAAGCCTGTTGTATCCAAAAGGATACCTAAGTTATGACTACCCGAAGAACTCGAGTGTCTTCTCCTCACCTTTCTCCTCTTCAACAACATCGTCGAAAAGATCTATCTTGATGGGGATGGCGAACTTGGTGAAGATACTGCTAACTATGGCTTCACCTTTATCGAGACTCGCTATGTTCTTGCTATCTTTAGAAAGGTCTTGAGCCGCACTCCCGATGATAGCTTCTCTCTCGCTCTTCATCTCGTTCCCGAGGATGATCTTGGTGTTCATGTTCGCGAGTATCTCTCTCGGTATCATACTGGATAACTGGGTTATCGCGATGAGTCCGACGCGGAACTTTCTACCTTCTCTGGCTATCCTGTGAAACACGTTCCTACCCGCACGGTCTCCTAGGACTCTAGGGGCCTCTTCTATAACTATCCCTACCGAGGGTTTATCTTTCAATTCATCTCTCTCTTTGTAGTTTTTGTATTTCTTAAATATGTTATCTGCTATGATCCCGCCGATCAACAGTTCCTTATCTTCCGGTAGAGAACTCGTATCCATTACCACTTTTTTCCCGTCTTCAACACCGCTGGTGATATCCTCTATAAGGCTTTCCGATCCTTCGTTGACGAACACGTTACCCCGCGGCCTAACGCTGCCATTTTCAACCGAAAGATCAAAAGTTAGTTTTAACTTTCTTTTTAGAGCATCTAGTGTAGTTTCCTGTATCCCGGGTCTATCTTCTGCATCCGCCGTCAATATCTTTTCCAGCCAGTCTTCACCGTAGTGGTTGTAAAAGACATACATCGCCTGTTTTTGTGCTCCCGAAAGGTCGATTATACCCTGTAGGTTCCAGGGTCTGAGAACTGAGATATTTATCCTAAGATGATAACCACCGGCTGGAGGGTCTGTTGAATAATAGTCCACCTTTTTTTCAGCTTCAGGATGATCCTTGATACCGAGTTCGTTCCTACCGTAATACTCGTCGTGTGGATCTATGACGAAGACGCCGGCATATTCCTTGGGTATAAGCTTCCATAGCATAACTTTGACCAGGTTGCTTTTACCTCTCCCAGTGGTCGCGGGGATCAACATGTGATGGGAAAGTGCCTCTTTTCCATTTATGTGTATAGGCACATCTAATGTACTGCTTCCGCTTCTGACCCTACCCAGGTAAAGGCTGTTCTCAGGTTCTTCTAAAAACTCAAAATCTTTCTCATCTACTCTTTCTAGGTCTCCAAAAAACGGAGGTAATATCTTCGGCTTTCTAGGTTCACCGTTTTTTACCCGAACGACAGGCTTGGCTTTAGCGTATATGTAATTCCGTATCTCCTCTTCCATTATATTTGTCTCTTCATAACCCTCTAGGGCCATACCACTGATCCTCTCTATATCGTCCTGTTCCATGAGAGAACCGTACTGCAGGTCCAGCACTTGCATGATCATATCGTCGATGGAGAGAAGATCACCGATCTCGATGGTCCTTCCACTCTTCTGACGTATCTTCAACTCTCCATATTCTCCACCTATTATCTGTCCTATAGACATGTTATCATCTCATCATAACCTGATTTCAAACGTTACTCAACTTATCGTGTGCGTTACACGCGTTTATCTTATCTCTGAAGGACTCCTTCATCCTGTTATCACACATATTTTTCAGATAATCTATCTCTTCGTCCGTGACCCTGGCTTTCCTGTCTGCATCAACCAATCCATAGGGATATCCCAAAAATATAGGATCTTTGGCCTGGAATGCCAGTTCTTCAAGAACATCTTCTTTATGGACGTCCATCTCTCTATAGAATTCGGTCCTGAACGCATATCTTGAGGAAGGATGATATTTCACAACGTACATCTCTCCCATATGATCCGGGTGCTCGTTCTTCGCGATAGGGTGATAATACCAGGAGTCTTTATCCGTCTCTCTAGACAATTCCTGTAAAGAAGCTATCAAGGGATAATCACTGGTCGTCATCAGAGAACTGGTCTTGGCGATCCCTACCAGTACAGTTCCGTTCTCTTCTACTGCCTTGTAGGCTCCATCTGCACATGCTCTCTCGCTCTCGACTGTGGTTTGAAGTACGCCGTCTCTTACTGCGATATCTCCTTCATCCAATTTCTCCTCTACCGCATGCCGGAGAGCATCCCATTCAAGGTATTTTCGAACGGTGTGTCCTGCACTGACAGGTCTCTTATCTTCTAATTCGGCCTTATCGAGCAAAAATTTTTTCTTGTTGAAAGGTATCGAGCCGCTTATCCTTTTCAGATCCGCTCTGACCTTCTCATCTTCAGATCTAGCTATGAGCAGTGCAGTAACAGGCTCAATATTCTCAACTCTTTTTTCACCCTTGAAGATGTTGTAATATATCCTTATTAGATGTACACTATCCGAAGGGGACTCGAATATCTTGTTATTACCTCCATCCACACAACAGACCTTACGCCCGTGAGTTCCAGCTTCGAGCGAAGTAAAATTGTTTTTAGAGAGTCCGATGGGTTCGTAATACTGCTCCTGGCTGAAATATGGTTTACCCCATTCATCCGGCGAGTCGGATAGTTCGTCTATTGCTTCATATAGATCGTTAAGCATCCGTCGGTAAATCTTAGAACCGATACTTAAATATTGAGTCAGGGGTGGACCGAAAGTATACCACTTTCACCTGACTCTCTATCAAAGCTTTATCATTGATCGTCTCGTAATAGAACCGATGGACGAAAGTGTAAAGATCAAACATATCCTGAATATGCCTGATATCAGAGAAGATTGGTTCCGTTGGTACGGCATCACTGAAAGGAGAAAAGAGTCACTACTCGAAAATTCATCTCACCCGAACAGCTTTTTCAATCCTAATTCAGAGAGCACGCTTACACTGTTCATGCTAGGAAATCTATGCCGCTGGGATCAACGTATTCCAGAACTTGGACCACCAAGAAACGAGCGATCCGACTGGAACAGAAAATTTTTTGAAAGGCTGACTAGAGATTCTAAGAAAGATTATATTTCGGATCGTAAAGATGGCCGTTCAAAAGATCAAGATATCGTTGAAATACTCGGTTTGGATCGAAGAGCGCTGGAAAAACACGTTCTGCTCTTCGAAGTTGAGATGTACAACGATGCCGTACATCTTGGTTCTGAAAAGAGCAAACACGATATCTCATTCCTAGATATCGAAGGCGCTAACGGTTGGGTACGGTATGACGCGGTCATGATCTTCCCCGAGAACGAGAGATTCATGTTCTTCGAGTCTAAATTGGAGAGCGATCTTTCTTACAGCTCTAAAGACCACTCATATCTAGATCAGATGATGAGAGGCCTTGAGACGGCACATCTATTGACCGAAAAAGAGGATAGCCCCTACACCGGATGGGACTTCGACTACGTGCTTTTGTGTCCTGAACTTCTCGATTCCTACGGTCTGACCAGATATAACAGAAAAGTCGATTCCATCGGAAGATGTCTTGTAGAATATAACGACCTGCTGAACGAACGACCAAGAGATGAGATCAACCAGAACTGTTATCCCGATGACTTCGGTAGCTTCGTCAAAAGGGCGTCTGAGAGGATAAACAGGATCTATTGGAAAGATCTTGCATCCGCGATAACAAATAGAAAGGATGATTTTTTCTCTGATTATTTCAGAAGACTTGAAAAAGTCGGTATAAAGGACGATGATATCAAAAACATAAGAAGGAAATTCAGGCTAGCTGGCATAAGAGTGTAAGATACCGACAATTATTTAGTCTGAGAGTAGTATAAAAATATGAAATGGATGTATGCATAACTTACTGGTATCACAGCTGTTTTACCCTTGAATCAGATGAAAAGGTGATGTTGTTCGATTATCCAGGTAGAGGTATAGACGATCCATTAGATGAAAAGATAGGTTCAATGGTAAAAGGTTCAGAATTATACGTGTTCGTATCGCACTCGCACGGCGATCACTTCTCACCTGATGTGGCGAAGTTCTCTAGTGAAGCAGAGAAAGCACATTTTATCCTAGCAGACGACGTCCCTGTGAAGAGGATGGTCGATAAAATCTATAGTCTGTCTTCAGATGTCTCTTTCACAGAGGTAAAACCTGATGAGAGTCATCGGATCGATGATCTCAAGGTTCGCACGTGGAAAAGCAACGATGCCGGTGTAGCCTTCCTTATCTACTCGGGCGGAAAGAAGATATACTTCGCTGGAGATCTGGCAAAATGGAACTGGCCAGAATGGGGCGAACAAAAAGTGAAGGAACACGTTGAAGTTTTTGACGATGTTGTTGAGGGGCTTGAACAAGAAGAAATCGATATCGCATTTTCCAACATGGACGAAAGACTTCCGAGCTGGGCGGGCCCGATAGAATTCATCGAAAGGGTCAAACCGAAGTATTTCATACCGATGCACACATTTGGAAACGAGTCCTGGATCGATGATCTTATCGGGTCTGAAATAAAAGCGGACAGTGAGAT
>JAFDTP010000058.1 GCA_019594195.1 Thermoplasmata archaeon | reverse complement strand
GTCCCGACTCCCGGATTTGAACCGGGGGCTTGGTGATTTCCGCGGGTGATGTTAGGCCAGGATAGGCCCAAGTATAAATACCAACTACAGTCACCCGCTCTAGCCAAACTGAGCTAAGTCGGGTATTTGCGTGTGAAGTCTCCCGCTCTATGAGCAAATTTCCAATTAGCGAGTCAGAGGAATCCAATTCCTCTTTAAGCCAACTTTTAGTTGGGTATCGCACTTGGATTAGTGTGAATTGCTATTTATCATTTTTGTTCATGTTCTTTTTTCTCCCAACTTTGCGCCCTCCTGATCCTCTTTTTTGGCGCTGGATGATCATAGAAGAAAATCTCTATCAATTTATGAGGGTCTATTTCAGCAAGATCTATATCCGATAACCTCTTGAAACCAGATACCATAGCTTCTGGTTCTTCTGTTGTTTCTATGGCAAATTCATCGGCTTTCTTCTCTCGGTATCTGCTGTAGGCGTTCGTCAATGGATCGAGGAAAGAATAAAGACCGTAGAGGATAAGCAAGAATAGAGGTAGATGGTGTATACTTTCAAAGCTTCCGTAGGTAGTGAAAATCTCTCCTGTGAAGTAAAATATCGGAAATATTACAACAGCATTTATGATCACGAACCTGATCACATCTTTGTTAACATAGTGTCCCAACTCGTGGGCGACAACACCTTCTATCTCTTTTGGATGAAACTTGTCCAGCAGTGTATCGAAAAGTAGCAATCTTTTGGTTTTTCCCATCCCGGCAAATCCTGCATTGGCCTTTTCGGTCTTCTCACTCGCCTTTACTACTACAACTTTTTTTAGCTTCGCAACTCCGTGTTTTTCTGACATCTCGACCAAACGATCTTTGAGACCCTCATCTTCCAATTCCTCTAAATCATAAAACAGTGGGAGGATGACTAGATGGGATATGTTAGAGAGTATACCTGAAATCACAAATAAGAGTATGCCTGCGTAAAGCCACCACATCTGTGGATAGGTATAACCTAAAAAGAATAGAGCTAGAATTATCGGGACCATGAAAACCATCGAAATTAGCAAAGACTTCATCTGGTCTTTGATCCAGTCAAATATCGTATCATTGCTCAGATCGTATTTATGCTCCAATTTGAAGCCGGAATAATAAGAGATGGGTAGTGAGATCATGTAGAGGAATATCGAATAAATCAAGATGAAAACCACAGATATGATCCAATAGTTTGAAAGTAAAGTTCCAGAAAATATTTCCGTTAACCACGAAAAGAATATATCAGTGAAACCAGAAAAATATGTGATCGCTAAAAACGGGAGGTAAAGTCCAAAAGTCTGTATTATCCCGGTATAGAATTGCTGCTTTGAATAAAGTTCAGCTTTCTTTCTCTTATCTTCATCGAACTCATATGGATAGCTGATATCCTCATCTTCAGACATCATATCACTCTGTTTTGGCCCTTTCGAATTCATCTCCATCCCAAGGTCGCGTCGCGTCTAAACCCCATTTAGCGGTGAGCTCGGGGGCGCTCGGATCTAGAGAACTTCCCTTTTGATCCTCATAAATGTAGATGTCCTTGTCGGGCTGGAAGCGGGTAGCTATTGCCCATTCTACCTCCTTATCGTCGAATATATCTATATCGTCATCAACTACGGTGATCTTTTTCATCGATGTATGGGCTTCTAAAGCTTTTTCGATTATACGCTCTATATCGGCACCTTCATCTTTTATGGAGACTACACCATGTAGCCAACTGCATCCACCTTCAGTCAATCTCACGTCCACGACATCTGTGATCTTTTCGATTTCACTCTTCATCACCGATTCTCTAGGTAGACCCATGAGAAGGAAATGTTCATGCCCACCAGGAAGCAATGCGTGAAATATAGCATCTTCTCTTCTGTAAATCTTATCTATTTTTACGACCGGTTGTTGTCTTACCTTATCATATGTGCCTGTGATATCGACGAAAGGGCCTTCCTTGTCTTCATCTGCGGTTATCCTACCTTGAAGTACGTATTCAGCGTCGGCGGGAACGGATATTCCATTGTCTAGTTCTCTGATCTCGATAGATTCATCAAGAGTGTTTTCATTCAACGAATTCGCTACACACGTTTCGTCGATATCATAATCTATAGAGGTTGCCGAGGCCAATAGCACGGCAGGATTCACACCGATTACAACCGCGATATCTAGATGTCCTTCTTCTGACACAGCCTTTTCATACATCTTATCTAGATGTCTAGGGCATATCCTTATAGTGAAAGTTCTATCGTCTCTGAGCATCATACGATGATAGGAAAGATTCCTTACACCTTCGTGCTCTGTGACGACGATTCCAGACGTGATGTATCTCCCACCGTCTTTAGGATAATATTTAGGGATCGGTAATTCTCTAAGGTCGAATTTTTCAAGGATATCATTCTCAAAATCTGCATTCTCTACCTTTTTTGGTTCCGTTGGTTTGTCAACGGCATCGGCTAAATCTTCGATTATTTCTCCTTTATCTACACCAAAATGATCGGCTAGTCTTGAACGAGAAGCCCATAGGTTGATGATAAGAGGACCCGAAGGAAAATTGGGAAAATAAATCGGAGTCGAGGGCATATCTTTCGCCTCTTTTGTTACCCTCGATCCTATCGGGACTTCGTCCTCTATTATCTTGGTATCGAACTTTCCAACTAAATCTTTAAATGACAAGTCTATGCCTCCTGATGGATGTGGAGGATTTAGTCTTTAACTAGCATATAAAATTTTACATAAGGTTACCAAGTTCCTATCAAAAATTTTACATAAGGTTCCAAGTTTCTATAGAATGTGATGTATATGAAAAGTAAAATATTCGTAATAGCTGTCAGTTTGTCTCTACTCATCAGTAGTGTGGTAGTGGTGAGTGGTGACGCTAGCTTTGATGGTGATGATAAAGTTTTAGAATGGGATGAAGAGGTCGAAACACGGCCTCTGTATTCTGTCGTAGGCAGGGGAGTATATACACACAATCTATCTTTCGATGAAGTCGGAGAGAAGATGCTGCAGTTAAGACACGACGGATCGACCCTATACGAACATATCGTCCAGGTGACTGAAAATGGAGAAGATCTCAATTTGATCTCCACGGATGATGAAATTGTTAGAGATGATCCTGATAGAAGTCGATCACAAGGAGCGGAAATACGGGTCAATAGATTTGAGGCTCCAAATGAACTAAAACGAGATGAAGTAAGAGAAGTAGAGATAGAATTAGAAAACCCCACAACTGAAATTCAAGATATTTCTCTCCACATAGAGGGGGAACTCGAAAAAGAGATGAAGATCGCTAGAGGAGGTCACCTTAATTCCTATGAGTTTTCTTTCGATGTGGAAATGGAACAGAACGAAACTCCAAAAGACATGATACTCGAATTCGCCGGGCAGGCCGGAAATTATAGAAGAAAAATCATCAATATCGAAAGACCCTGTGATGTAGTTCCAGAGATGGAACTAGGGAGATTTGACAGAGCAGATCATGTCGGCGAATTCAATGAAAGTGAATCAACAAATGAAAGTTCAAGGGAACAGATTCATGAGGTTATAGAAAAATATCTGCGGCGTGAACATCATGTCGGTGAGACACCAAACCATGACGAGATCGACCCTGTGAAATTGATATTCAGCGAAGCTGATGAAGACTGGTTCGAAGACCCTGATACTTTGAAAGGCGAATATACTATCACGGTCAGGTTAGATGGTATCGACATGGAGATGGAAGAAGCTCAAGTCACTTTGACAGGTGAAGAAGACGATGATGAAGAAGAAGAGATACCAGGGTTCAAGATGACTATTTCGATGTTCACTGCGATCATAGCAGCTATTGCATATGCTGAAAAAAAGCGTATATGATCTGACACCGCTCGATGAGTAGATATCAGTATAGGTGTAAAGTATAATAGGGCGTAATCTTATCCTCAATCATGTCAGGTCTGACGTATAAGGAAGCTGGTGTCGATATCGAGGAGGAAGATGAAGCGATCTCCGCTTTAAGAGATTCTGTTCTTTTCGCGAGAGAAGGTTTAGGTTCACCTTTTGAAAGTGAATTCGCCGGGCTTGTAGAATTTGGAGAATTTGCTCTTTCTCTGTGCACTGACGGCGTTGGAACTAAACTGATAGTAGCTAACAAGATGGAAAAATGGGACACGATCGGGATAGACTGCATAGCTATGAATGTCAACGATGCTATATGTCAGGGGGCAGAGCCGATAGCTTTTGTTGATTATCTTGCTTTCGAAGATCCGGACCCTGAACTTGCTAGGCAGCTGGGAAAGGGGCTCCAGAAAGGCGCAGAACTTGCAAATGTAACCATAGTCGGTGGGGAGACCGCTACTTTAAAAGAGATAATCGACGGTTTCGATATCGCAGGCACCGCATTGGGTTATGTAAAGAAAAAAGATGTTATCGACGGGAGTGAAGTTGAGAGCGGTGACAAGATAATCGGTCTGCCGAGCTCAGGCATTCACTCAAATGGTCTAACACTCGCCAGAAAGATCGTTGATGAATCAGAACACGACTATGAAGATGAATCAGATTTTGGAGTCATCGGAGAGGAATTACTGGAGCCTACAAAGATCTATGTCGATACGGTAATGGAAGCCCTCGAGAAGTATGAGATAAAAGGGATGGCCAATATCACAGGTGGAGGACTGCGCAACATACCAAGGATAAACAGAGATTTTAGATATGTTATCGATAACCCCTTGAAACCACAACCCATATTTGAATTCCTAAAGCGTGAGGGAGATGTTTCCGACCAAGAGATGTATCAGACGTTCAACATGGGTATGGGATTTGCCTTGGTCGTTTCGGAAAAACTTGCTGACGATGCCGCAGAAGACCTCGGAGGAAAAGTGGTCGGTAGAGTTGAAAAAGGCTCTGGGATCATCCTGGAAGGGAAAGATATCGAGTTTGAGCTTTAGAATAGGTCGAGAGATGCGAAATAGATATAATTAAGGAATGATTGGAATCTCTTGGTAGACATGGTGAAATTAGAGGTAGAGAAGAGCGAAACCGATCATTTCATCATAAACGATGATATTGCTTCTGATCTAGGCGTGATCGAAGGAGATCTTCTGCTAGTCCAAAACCCTATAAATCACAAGACTACAGCCAGCGATGTAAAGATCGATAATGACGTGGGAAAAGATAAGATCAGGATGGACAGAGTCTCTTTTGAGTCCATAGGTCTTGACGAAGGTTTTGAGATATCAATAAGAGCTTACGGACAGGGAAAAAAGAAGGTCACAGAAGTCGAATTCGGTGTCAGAAAGGCCCGCAATTGTTCTGCAGATAACCCACTTTCAATAATCAAAGAGAATGAAGATAGGTTTATAAGTTTTATATCTGATAAAATATTTACAAAAGACACGGAAGTGCTTTGGAAAGAAAAGGAGCTTCTCATATCTATAGAAAATACCTTTCCTGAGATAGAAAAAGAAGATGTGATCGACTTCGAAGAACTTGACGACTTTAGTTATACTTGGGGCGGTTCTGAACTTCAGTCATTCGACGGTGTGCTGTTGATTGATCTATCCGGCAGCATGGAAACCAGGGATCTTGAGATGAGAGATATAGAGTGGTTTCTAGACCGATTCGACCAGAGTTTTGAGGCTGATTCGATATCTAAATTTCTAGATGAACTCAAAGGTCGATCGGAGATAAAAAGATCTCAGGGCGCTATACTATGTGGTCTCATCTACTTTGTTCAGAAGATCGGAAGAGGTGTTGGTGACAAGATATCCGTTATACCTTTCAGCGATGAGGCCACTTTGATAAATTTTAACGGGAAAAAATATTTTTCTTCAGCATTCAGCAACCCGGAGAAGGCCTCGGAGAGGATAATAGAAGATATCAGATACCATCCTAGAGGTAAGACGAACATATCCTCCGGCCTTGAAAAATCGATCGAGACTATAAAGGATTTCAAAAACGAAAAGATGAAGATGATCGTATTACTCACCGACGGTAAACCCCACCCTCCATCTTTAGATGACGAAGAAAACGTTCTAGAGATCGTCGAAAAAAGACTTGCACCGAGGAGAGACTTGGTCATAAATACGATAGGGCTCGGAAATGAGGTGGATCATCACCTGATGGATGAGATAGCAAAACGAACAGGTGGTGAATACACGCACGTCAACTGTTTAGAAGGACTGACCGAGGCCTATTCAAGGTATGCTACTTCGATATCCATAAAGGGTACATATTTCAATCAAAACTGAATTCAAGATCTGATATCGATCGACCTAAAGATACTTCATCAAGTTCTATGTATTCTGACCAGATCGTGTATGAGGAGGATACAGCACCTTTTTTAGAAATTTTTTGTAAAAACTCTAGATAAGATTTTGAGATCTTTTCTCTGTACTTCAACAATAAAAGTTGAGAGGGAGATATAGGGGGTTCTACAGGTATTCCTTCTCCTCCGAACAATCTAAGAAGGATATTTTTAACAGGGAGCGAATCATGGATTTCGTATCTTTTCAAATAGGGCCAAATCGTCTCTAATATTTTCTCCCAGGATTCAAACAGGTAAGTTGTATCGGTGATATCAAAAAAACAAGACAGATCACATCCGGATTTATCAAGATGATGTCTGCCCACCATCCCGTTTTCTATTGCTTCTTTCCTGCTTCTCTTAAGCCGATCCATAGGCACCTCGCAATTTTCTTTAAAGTCCGTATCTCTCACATATTCGCATATCATCTGAAGTAATATCATCAGAGACAAACTATCCACCACGGTAGGTTGTGTATCGAATATCCTGACCTCTATAGTACCAAAACGGGTGAAAGGGGATATATCTATCATCCTGAGAGACTCATCGGCCATCCCTAGTTCTTTTTGAAAATCTTTCCTGCCTTTCCCAGGAGGTAGATAAGGTGGAGCTCTGAACTGCTCATTATTCTTTTTCAGCCTCATCGTATAACAAGGCTCTTTTATGATCAAGATCTGCCTATCGTTAAGCGTCAATATCGGGTCTAAACCACCGAGAAATGGAGAACTAGATGCTATGGCTATTAAGTGTGGTACGAGTCCCCGGTAAATGTTGTAAACTTTTCTCCTGAGTTCTTCATCTTCTATCCCTATATGATGATGTTCTCCAAAAGAAACACCTTCTGAATATTTTTCTACAGGATTAGTACCAGTACTGAGTAGTTTGCAATCGATCTCTAAATTTTCTACAGCATTGAGAGCAGACCTTGTGAGGATGTGCCTCCACCATTTGAGTTCTTCCAAATATCTGCAGGGGGGTGTCTGTATCTCCAATATATTGGTCTTCAAGGATACGTGTGAATCTTTCCCGAAGACTGAAAAATATTTCATATCGTCTGCATCTTTATACCTCACATGCACAGCCTCGTTACCTCTATCGTCTTTTTGTATCTCAGCCCGTCCGTCCCATCTGTTCTGTATCAAAGGAACTGCCTCTCTTTTTGAGCTGTTTATCTGATCCCTAGCACTCTCTAAGATCTCCCTGAAAACATAGCTCATCATCTCGCCGTCTACCCAACTCCAATCATCCTTGACCACCTGTAGTTCAACTTCGATACCGTGAGAAAAGGGGAGCTTTGTGTGAGAGATATCACCCGTATCATCGATGATAGTTTGTGTTCGAGTCCTTTCATAATCCAGGATCTCACCCGAACTTTTAGCTCTTAAGAGATGATTTTTTTCTTCATCATCTTCACTCAATAGTACATTGATCACAGCGTCCTCGAAATTTTGATCCTTGTCGATCATCTCTAGGTCTTTGAAATCCACATCACTGACCGAGCACAGCCACTGTTTCAATTTTCTCACTGTATCTTTCTCATCATAATCTTTAGATTTGATCTTGAGGATATGGTCCGTGAAATCAAGATATAAGTCATCACTTCCGTCGACTAAAAGTCCGGGGTCATCTTCAAGTATCTTTTCTACATCGATCTGTGATATATCTTTCTCTTCGATAATCTTTTGACTCTTTTCGAGTGCCTCCTGAGAGATATACTCATGTTTTATCTTCTCCGATCTGTTCGATCCATCTTGATCTCTAGAGTGAAAAATAAGTTCCGCTCCTTCTTTATCTTTTATTATTTCACTGATCTCTATCCTGCCCGTGTAGGAAGGATCATCTATAGCTTCTTTTAGAGCAGTTCCGATATATTTTCTCGGTTTTTTGCCGGAACATTTAGCTTTCTTCTCTGAATTTTGTTGACCTTCTATGCCTTTAGAACTCCTCCTTCGCTTCGTTATGAAATAGATGACCGATGCGAAGAAAATTACCGATGCAGCCACGACTATGATCGATTGTACGCTCTGAAGGGTGCTATGGATCATCATATTGGATGCGTCCGATATCGTAAACAATATATCACTCGTTCATATGCTCTTTTGAACAACACTGTCCATATATGATTGGATAATATATGTTTTCCATAAACTTTATATTTTATACCAAAAATAGAGCGCCTATAAGATAAGAGGAATCAAAGATGTCAGCGATAATCACTATACTCAGATCTAACATGGATGAAAGCATCCAGATGTACGTTGATCCAGAAGAAAAAATAGAAAAAATAATAGACAGATGTATAGGATATTGGGGGATCAATGGAACCACGGAGGAGTACACATTGATAAAAAACGATGTAGAATTGAATCCTGATAAAACAGTGATCTCTTCCGAGATACAAGATGGTAATGTAGTCAGATTCTGCAGGGAAGAGAACAGAGATGATGAGCAAGTGTATGATGGAAAAGTGAGTGATGTAGATCATGAAGATATAGCCATGGATTGGTTAGAAAAAAATATCGGGTTTGGTCCTGAAGATATTGACCCGGTCAAAAAAATAGATAAAGGCGGTGAAAAACAACTGCTCTTCAAAGATGCAGAAAAAAAACAATACTACACTCTAGTGCTCCAAAACGGGTCCGTTAAGACATATATACCAGCGATATCAGACGTCTTTGACGATGAGGGTGGACAAACATGAGAGGAAAAAACTCTACAGATGGTTTATCTGGTCGAAAAAAGGAGGTTGAAATATGTTGAAGATGATGGATAGAAAGACGGGATCAGTACTTACCTTTTCGATATATGACATGCATCATCATATAGGAGAAGATGTAGATGGGAATGAGAACGTACCCGTTGGAACCGAGGGGAGTTATGAATTTTCCAAGAGATTGAAGATTGAGGTTTTAGATAGACTAGAAGATGCAGATTCTCGGTATAGAACAATGGATGAAACTCAAAGAGATCCAAATTCCAAAAGTCATCCACAAGGTCTTATCGATCAATTCGTCGTTTTTCCTATGAAAGATAGATTTCGAGATGAAGGGGAGATCAGGTACTCGAGATCGAACGAGAATATAAGCCGATGGATAAATTCAGAGGAGCATTCAGATAGACTGATAGGGTTTGGACGTGTCGATCCAGGGGATATCAAGAGTTCGAGAGAGATGCTCAAAAGGTTTCCTTCGGAATATGGTCTGGTCGGTCTCAAGATACATCCTGATTCTGAAAAATTCGAACTGGATTCTAATCACGTTATACAGCTATTCGTAGATTGTGCCCGTCTGAATCTACCTATAATATTCCATACAGGATATGTTTCAGACGTAGAAAAGATACATGAAGGGGTAAACAAGACCATCTCACTCCTCGTGGAGAATAAGATGGAATATCTCATAGGACAGCTGAACGTGGTCGCAGGACACTTTAATTACGACGAGGACGAAGCTTTCAGATATATAAGCCATCCCTGCATCTACGGAGAGATGTCTTCCCTCAAATCTCCAGAAAATTTCATAAGGAGTGCGATAGAGAAGATAAATCTTTCCGATTTTACCAACGAGACACTAGATGAGTTCAAAGATGATGTAAGTCAAAAGTTGAAAGGCCATTTTTGGAAAATATTTGACGTTTCTACTAATTGGTCGAACAAACTCATGTTGGGAACGGATCATCCGTTTTTGCCAAGGGGCAATATAGTCAAACTTTTCGAGTGTCTCTTCAGTTCAGAACTATCCGAAGAACTACAACCTTCGACTATCCAGAATTTACTGGGAAAGAACATGATAAATATACTACCAGTGAATGCCCACCTCTCTGCTTCTTATCAGATGAGAGATTCTGAAACAACGCTAGAAGTAGCTAGATACGAGAAAAGAAGGTCTCAGTTAGAATATTATCTAAATATAATAAGTGAGGAGGGGCTCGGCACCGGTCCTATAGAGAGAAAGAAAAGATCAGCAGATTTCTCCATCGAGAACGAAGACCAGGACAAAGCGATAGAGAAGATCACTAAAGGGCTTACGATCGCTAAAAAGGGATACACTTTGGCCAAGATGCTCGATGGTGGAAAAGATTCACATCATTCAAGTGAAGATATAGAAAAAGCTAAAAAAGCTGCTAGTGAAGGTATGTATTCTAAGGGTATAAAGATGTTAAAAAGAAAATAAAGGTTTTTTATCCATAAAGATCTATTTCATCCTTATCGTCTTCTGAGAGATCATACTTTACTGATTTTTTCTCATCTATATCTTCATCAGAAAGTCCTCTTTCATCGTCTGAGTAAGCGTTAGAGTTACCACCTCTCATCAATATCACCGCTAAGACAATGATCAGTAAAAGTACTGCAGCAAACGCATAAACGTATGTCATCGGTAAAGATCCGCTATCTTCTTCTACAGCAAAGTTGATCTTTTCATCTTCAACTCTTATCTCTTTTTCACCTGACTCCTCCAGAGTGTGGAGAACAGTTACAGTATCATGCTCGTCGGGATCTAGATCCAGCGTTTCTGAGCCTATTATCTCGCCGTCCAATTCC
>JAFDTP010000148.1 GCA_019594195.1 Thermoplasmata archaeon | reverse complement strand
GATCTTTTTCGATGCATTCCTCTATCGTCTCTTCGATCTTATCTTGTGATAAGATCCCTAAAAGATCGACGACTTCCACCTGTTCTCTGAAACGTTCAACCGCTTCGTCGGATAGGTTTTCGATATAGGGTACTGCGCCTTCAGAACCTTTGATCCTTCCGTTCTCTTCTATACCGTTTTCTATAAGCGAGATAAGAGTCTGCCCAGAACGGTGTCCTCTTATCTCCTTTCCACATATGATTATGAATCTGATGTTCGGATTCGATAAAACGTTAGCTATGACTTTCTCGATGCCCAAGTTTTCCGTTTTCATAGGCCCCCATATAGCTATCTTTTCTTCATCAAGATCGAATCTGTCAGATAGTGTCACTACAGCTACAGGAGACTCGGGATCTCCTATCTCATAATCGCCGGGCCATGGATAGATTTCACTCATATCTCGCTCAACCTCTTTATCACTTCTCCAGAAACCCCTTCATATCTCACCGGTATTATATGAGCGCCTATCTTAGTCTCGATACCTCTCTCTTCCGCCTTATCGATCAGTCGCTCGTAAAACTCTACGGTGAATTCGACTGATTCTCCAGAAAAATCGTCTGATCTCGTCAGTCTTTTCCGGACCTGAGAGGGGATATTAACCTGAGGAACACAATCTATCAGATTCATCATGTCTTCTTTGGAAGAGAAGGGTGTAGTTCCAACCAGGATCGGAGGAGTCTTCTTTACTCTCTCTTCGAGTCCTTCTATGAAATCTATAACTTTTCTGACGTCGTAACTTATCTGGGTCTGGAAAAAATCGGCTCCCGCTTCTATCTTTCGCGCTGCGTAGCTCTTCTCCCCATTCCTTTCGGGAAGAGCCACACCGCCTACCTGAAATCCCGTCGGCTCTTCGATATTTTCCACCTCGGAAAGATAGCGATTCCTCTTTCTAGAAGGTGCAGCGGACAATTCAGGCATGAGTTTTCCTTCGTTGAGGTATTTTTTGATCCCGGTTATGAGTTCTAACGAATTGATATGATCCACCTTTTCTTCGGCGGGATAGTCTCCCACTGCGTAGTCTCCCGTCATCGCTAATATGCTATTTATGCCCAAGCTTTGTGCACCCAACAACCACCGCTGAAGACCGCTCAAAGTGGAATCCCTACAGGTGAGATGAGCGATAGGTTCAACGCCGATCTCTTCCAAGATACTCCCTGAATAAGGTGCTGGGTCTATCCTGACTATACCAACTGGATTGTTGCACACGTTCAAAGCGGTCAACGATTCCAAAAAATCGTACCCTTTTATCCTATCGATGTATTCATCCACATTCCCTCCCCTGGGAGAAGGCACTTCAAAGGTTATCGGAAATCTTGCTTTTTCAAACCGCTCCACTAGATCTTTCATCATCATTTTTTAACGTTACTGATTTATTTAATTTTTCCGATAGGAAAAAAATCACTAAAAAATTATAAGTATGGACCACTCTATTTATATTAGATATGGAGGAAAAGGGCGAAGAGGAACTGGGCTGCTCGCACATATCTACTGACGATGACTGGCTTCCCCTCCTTCAGAGGGAAACAGAGCTGACGCTTTCTCTCCATCCGTACTGCGACGAGTGCGGCATGGTCAGGAACATCGGCCCAGACAGGCCTAAAAAACTGGGTTATTACGTCGATAAGCTTTCTGATATCGAAAGATACCTGAAAAAAGAGGACTCTAAAGGGGGTAAGAGCAAGATGACAGAAGTGCATAAAAGACTGATCGTCAAGGAGATGGAAGAGGAAGAAGTCTTCAACGATCTCTACGGAGTTCTAGCAACTACACAGGAGAAGAAGTTCGTTGAGATAGTAAAAAAATACAGACCCGATCTAGAGGAAAGTTTGATAAAGTATTACCTCGAATGACATCTGTCTAAGAATCAAAATATTCTGTTTGGAGGACCAAAATGTGCTCAGTGACCATAATCATACCTACATTGAACGAGAGAGAAGGCATCGAAGAAGTGATCGAGGATCTTCCTACCCAGGAACTCCAAGATGAGGACTTTTCAGTAGAAGTTATAGCAGTAGATGGAGGTTCATCCGACGGAACGACCGATATCTTGAAAGAGTATGATGTCGAAGTTATCCATTCAGACGGTGGAAAGGCCGAAGATGTGAGAGAAGGATTGAGAAATATAGAGGCCGATCATGTATTCCTGATAGATGGTGACGGAACTTATCCTGCTGGAAAGATAACCACGATGATGCGGGAATTGACGAACGGCAGCGATATGGTACTGGGTAACAGGTTCGGCGGAGATATTTCGAATGGCGCGATGTCAACGAAGAACCAGATCGGGAACAAGATACTCACTTGGCTTGCTAACAAGTTATATGGAACGGAAGTTTCTGATCTATGCACGGGATTGAGAGGATTTTGCTTAGACGGGATCGAGCCTGATGAGATACCTGGCAAAGGGTTCGAGATAGAGGCCGGCCTTCATACCGTTTTTTCTGAGGAGAACATCTCAGAGATATCGATAGATTATAAAAAAAGAAAAGGTGAGTCCAAACTTGCGACCAAAGACGGTTTGAAGATAGCTTTCAGGCTTCTCAAAGAAAGATTTTGAATAACTTGAAAGAGGGTCAAAGATGCTTAAAATAGAAGTCCACGAGATCAAAGGAGACTGTCCTGTTTTCGAAAAGGAAGATGAGATCGTTATAGATGATCCCAAGATAGACTTAGAGAAGAGCGATGCGCTGTGCACCCACGCTTTAGCAACTATACTGCACTATTCGACAGCACTAGAAAATGATGTGGATCCAGTTGATATCGGACTGAGCGAGTCCGACGAGAACACCGCCTTCATGCAGTGCGTCGATCCTGGGAAAGAGTACACCGGAGGCGGTACGGTCATATTCAAATGTAAAATCTTATGATTCACATCAGGCCCATCTCGCCCAGTTTTTCCGGCAGATAAGTATCGGTAACGTAATCCAGACCGTATTTGGCGAGTGCCTGCTGCTCCGCTTTCTTGTCGATATCGAGCATGGTCTCTATCTCCTGTTTCCAGAACTCAGTATCGAATCTTGGATCATCCAACTCCTGTTCGAGAGCTTTTCTGTCGTTCTTCGAAAGCTTATCTGTCGGAAGATCGTAAGTCATTATATCACTGGCGGTGATACCTACATATTCAGCGGTCGGAGTAGCTAAAAAGTCTGAGAGATAAGCGGTATTTATCGCGCCGTAAGCGACGGAAGCAAAGATCGGGTCTGTATTTTTTTACTATCTCAACGAACTTCTTCTCCTGTGTAGTTGCTAGAACTCCGTAGAGATCGTTGAAG
>JAFDTP010000016.1 GCA_019594195.1 Thermoplasmata archaeon | reverse complement strand
TGCGAGAGTACTAAACATGAGTACGATCAAACCACTAGATGAGAAGAAGATCGTCGAATCTGCGAAAGAAACGGGCGGAATTGTCACCGCGGAAGAACATGTCGTGAGTCAGGGCATGGGAAGTGGTATATCTCAAGTGATATCAGAAAGCGACTACCACGTTCCAATGAAGCGAGTCGGAGTACCGAACGTATTCGGTGAATCAGGCGAGAGTGACGAGCTGATGGACAAGTACGGATTGACCGCAGAACATATAGTGGAGAGCGCACATGATGTTTTGAAAAGAAGATGAACGTGATATTATGGATATATTTGTAGATACCGCGGACATGGACGAGATCAAAGAAGCTGAATCATGGGGAATACTGGACGGAGTTACTACCAACCCCTCACTGATAAAGAACGCAGTCGACGAGGCTGAAGGCGATATCAGCCTTGAAAAACATATAGAGGAGATATTGAAAACCGTTGACGGTCCGGTGAGTCTAGAAGCCACAAGGACCGACTCAGAGGGTATGGTCAAAGAGGGTGAAACACTCTATGAAAAGTTCAACCCTGTCAATGATAACGTCGTTGTGAAGATCCCTATAAACACTTCCATGAAGGAAGGAGATGACGACTTTGAAGGCGTAAAAGCCATCAAAACTTTGAGCGAAAAAGGCATCCCCGTTAACTGTACGCTGGTCATGAAGCCGAATCAAGCACTCATGGCCGCAAAAGCCGGTGCAGACTACGTCAGCCCCTTCCTCGGCAGGATAGACGATCATATCCGGAAAGGCATAGGCCTAGAAAGAGGGAAAGACTACCCAAAAGGGACGTACTATCCCGAAGAACTGACCGAAAGGATAAGGGAAACGGAACTCCGCTACAGGATAAGCGAATTCAACAGAGAGAACATAGTTTATAGAGACAAAGGTACCATGGAACTCTACGACTGGGGGAACGACGAGGGGATACGGTCCGGTATAGATCTGGTATGGTCGATAAAGGAGATATTCAGCAATTATTCATTCGATACTGATATACTCGCAGCCAGTATCAGAACTGCTCGACAGGCACGCAGCTGTGCGGAGATCGGTGTGGACGTGGCAACTCTGCCTTTCAGCGTGATAGAAGAAATGATGGTGCATCACAAGACTGAAGAAGGCATGAAATCCTTCGACGAAGACGTCATACCAGAATACAAAGAGATACTTGAAGGTGGACCTTGAATCTGGATAGATGATCTGAAATACCGAGGAAGATAAGATGGAAGAAAAGCTGCGAGATAGGCTCGATGAGTATGATGTAGGTGTTTCTTACGATATATCTGATTTCATAGAAGACACAGCCTCAAGGATACACAAGGAGTTCGAGAGATATGAAGAATTTCACCCAGCTATATTAGGTGAGGAGAGCGGGCAGAAACTCTACGATCTGATCAGGGAGGCCTCTCCAGATATCATGGTGGAAACCGGTGTCTGCAATGGATTTTCATCATCGGTAATATTGAAGGCGATGCAAGATAACGGAAAAGGACACCTCTATTCCGTAGATCTTCCAGTCAACCTTGACGATATAACACCTGAGGTGAAAACAGGCGCTGTACTGCCTCCCGGAAAGGAGTCCGGTTGGGCAGTACCTGACGAGCTGAGAGAAAGATGGGATCTTAAGATAGGCAACACCTACCATGAACTACCGAATATCTTCGAAAGCCTATCTTCAGATATAGATATATTCCTGCATGACAGCGATCATTCTTACGAAACTATGATGTTCGAATTCGCTCTGGCATGGAGAAATCTGAAAGAAGATCGTTTTCTTTTAGCTGACAATATCGATTTCAGCCAGGCTTTTTTTGATTTTACAGAGGCGAAAGATCTGAATAGGTACCGATTGGGCGACATGGGCATGATGATAAAAGTCGCAGAAGATACTGATGGGTAGATATCTTGATGGTTTCACATCTGAAGATGACGAAGCCTTAAATATATAAACCCTCATCTCTAATGAGATAGTGGTTCTCAGATGAAAAAGATAAAGAAATGCCCTTCATGTGAAGGATATACGCTTCAAGATTTCTGTGAACGGTGCGGGCGAGAGACCATAGATCCCAAGCCGCCCAAATATTCCCCTGAAGATAGGTATGGGGACTATAGAAGGAAACAAAAAAGATACTCTAAAAGAGATGATAAAAATGGATGACATAATCGTAGATTTCGCTGAAAAGCCAGATTTAGAAGACGCACTCCTCATAGAAGGATTACCAGGTGTCGGGAACGTGGGTAAACTCGCGGTGGAACATCTTATAGACGAGATAAACGCTGAGAAGATAGCTGAGATACAATCCCTTTATTTCCCACCTCAAGTACTGGTAGATGAAGAGGGACTTTCAAAGCTGGTCAATAATAGGCTTTACTGCAAGGAGAACGTAGGTGAAAACAACGTAGACTTGGTACTTTTGACTGGAGATTATCAAGGTATGACACCGCAGGGACAGTATCAACTCACCGACAGGATACTTTCGGTTTCCAAAGATCTGGGTGTCAATAGAGTCTTTTCACTAGGAGGTTACAGTCACGGCGATATAGTAGATAAACCGGAGGTCCTTGGTGCCGCTACCACTCTGGAAAAGATCGAAGAGATGAAGGAACTCGGTGTGAAATTTTCTGAAGAGCATCCTTCATCGGGTATCATAGGGGCAAGCGGTCTACTCCTCGGACTCGGCGAGAAGCTGTATGATATCAGCGGCGTGTGCCTCATGGGAGAGACGTCTGGTTACTTTGTTGATCCAGGTGCTGCTAGAGCCGTACTCAAAAAATTGATGAAATATATCGACATGGATATAAGTTACGATAAATTGGACGAAAAAGCCGAAGAGGTCGAGGAGTTGACCAACAAAGTCAAAGACATGGATATGAGCGCCATGCAGCAGCAGGAAGGCAGCAGCGAAGACCTAAGCTATATAGGATGAAAAAGGGATATCGATGGATAAAGAGGATAAGATAGAACTCTATCTGAAAGCTTATGAAGAAGGACTGAAGGACGCATGGTCCGACATCGAGAGTCTGATATCTAAGTACGAAGGATGGGAATTGAGAAGCAGGACCGAGAGCAAGATAGGTACCCTTTACCAGGAAGTAGACTCAAAGAGGACCGAACTCAATGAAGATCCCGGTATGCTGACCATCGGTGAAGATGATGGTCCAGGAAATGGAGACGATGAACCCAAGATCTCGTGGACAAAAGGAGACGCCTACCTCTTCATCGAGAAAAAACCGGAGAGGTCCTTGGATGAGTTGGTCGATGTTATGAGAAAAGGAGCGTCGGCATTGATCATAGCTAGAGAATCACCGGATAAACTCTTGGATATGCACGATATACCCGAAGACGGCAGCAAGTTCATCTGGCTTACGAGATCGAAGGGAGAAAACGTAGGATCGGATATAAAGACGATCAAGAGATCTCCTTCAGATCTTTCCGGTCTATCCAACGAGATAGGGAACTACATGATAAACAATCAAAATAGCGTGATCTTCCTTTCCGGTATCCCACTGATGACCAACTATAACGACGGCAGTAAAGTCCTAAAGTTCCTGAATTTCACCCGTGATAAAGTCACCGAAAACGAAGGATGTCTCGTCGTTTCTCTCTCTGGAAGTGCTCTAGAAGAAAAATTACTTGAAAAGATCAAAGGTGAGTTCGATCTCACATTTGGATGAATGAAGATGTACCTCATCTATGCCGAAGGATCGGATTTTCAGTCTCTCAAAGCCTCCTCCAAAGGGATGAAAGAGGACGTTAGATATTTAGATGGTCAGGAATATGATAAGGACGGATTGATAGATCTCTTAAAAACAGATAGTGGCAAGATAGACGGGATCGCTTATGTAGGAGATCTTTCCTCAGGCGACCTTTTTGAGGAGGTCGAGGATATAGATCCCGATATATGTCAGATAGCTGTAGTTGAAGATCCTTCGACGTTGGAAGAGTATGAGGATGAGCATCGATTGCATGAGGTCTATCAGACCCACGAACTCGTCCTAGGATCGATTTTAAGAAGTTTCCGGGATCACAGAATGAAAATCAAGACCCGGGAACTTTGCAAGACCATATCCTCCTGCGAGGACGGTATATCGATCTATCTTCACGACGATCCCGATATGGACGCTATCGCTTCCGCTATGGCTTTCGAGAAGATATGTGAAGAAAAAGACGTCGGTTCAAATACCTATTACGGAGGGACTATCGGGCCTACGGAGAGCGAGATATTCCTCGACGATGATGAGCACATATTCTACAACATAGACCAGGATTCCTTCGATACTTCATCAGAAGAGAATGAAAAAGTAGTTTTCTTGGACTTCGGTGATCCCTGCCAGAGTGATAACATACCCGAGGATGTTGAGCCTGATGTTATCATCGATCATCACGGCACCAACAAAAGGATCAAGGGGAAAGAATTCACGCAGATCAGATCGGACGTAGGTGCGACCGCGACCCTGATGACACAGCACCTGATAAATCTTGACATGGACATCTCGCCTACCCTGGCATCCGCTCTTTTGGTAGGTATAAAGATAGATACGAGCGACTATACTAAGAACATAAGTTCCAGTGACTACAGGGCCATAACTTACCTGAATACGATAAGCGACAAGGACATATTAGATGTTCTAGAAAACCCTCCCATATATTCTGAAACGTTTACCGCGATGGGTAGTGCTATATTCAACAGGAGGATAAAGGAGGACGTCCTGACAGCTTTCTGCCGGGAAGTTCACTACACCGAAGGTATAGCCCAGATAGCTGATCTACTTCTCAGGGAAAGAGATATACTCACTGTACTCGTATATGGAGTCAAAGATGAGAACATACATATGTCCGCAAGGAGTAAAGACCTTCATTCGAACATGGGAGAGATCATGAAAAATGCTTTTTCCGATATAGGAGAAGCCGGCGGACATCCACATGCTGCCGGAGGCAAGATACCTTTAGATAAGTTCGAAGATGAAATAGAGGCTTCCGAGATGATCGAAGAACGTTTTTATGACGAGGTGTTCGATAGATGAGCCGCGCCTATACTCGGATCGATCTGAAGCAGCAGAGTGGGTTCAGCACTGTCGAAAAAAAACATCTTCTGATCGCATTAGTTGTTTTGACTCTAGCATTCGCTATCAGTTTCACAGGAGGCATAACATCTATCGGTGGACCCACATTCGTGGTATTCCTCCTGATATCTTTCCTTTCGGTGGGTACGGCTTTCGTGTTTCACGAGCTGGCACATCGAAAAATGGCGAGGAACTACGGCTGCTGGGCAGAATTCCGTATGTGGCGCTGGGGACTGATGATGGCTATTCTATTCAGTTTTCTCGGGTTCGTCTTCGCGGCTCCAGGAGCGGTAATGATAAGAGGAAATATCACTAGAGAGCAGAACGGTAAGATAAGTGCTGCTGGTCCGGCGACGAACTGGGCGGTCGGGACTATATTTTTGACCGGGTCTGTAGCAGCAGGTATATACGGTATCGGCTCTCTTTATTTTATACTCGCATTTGTCTCTTACGTTAATCTCTTCCTCGGCGGCTTCAATCTGCTGCCGATAGGTCCTTTAGATGGAAGAAAGATCTTTGGCTGGAGTATCAAAAATTATATCACGCTAGCCGGGCTTATAGGCAGCACTTTCATAATAGGATATCTTTTAGGCCCATTCACTGCATTTTTGTGAAAAGATCTGGGCGGGTTCATCTAGACTTGGCCCAACAGTACATGAACTCGCTGCCGAATATCTCTCCGGGATACTCTCTGCTGTCTATTATGTTGAAAAGATCCAGTTCTTCTCTGAGTTCTTCGAGCGTGTAATAGGAATTGTATGTTTCGAAACCCTCTACCAAAGTCTCCTCAAAACCTTCTCCATCGCCAACTTTGAAGCTGAAACAGAATATACCGCCTTTCTCTAGTATCCTGTAAATCTCTTTTTCTGCGGAAGAAAGTTCTGATTTCGGTATATCAGAAAGAGAAGCACTAGCCCAAGCACCCTGGAATGTATCTTCAGGGAAAACTGTATCTCTCATATCAGAGTGTAAAAAAGCGCATTCAGGATATTTTTCCCGTGCCAGGTCTATCATCTTAGTGGAGATATCGATACCTACCACGTCAACGCCCTGCCTGCGGAGATGATCAGTATCTCTCCCATCACCACAGCCGAGGTCTATCATACGTGGCTTGGAAGGTAAAAAATCTAAGGTCCTTTCCAGCATATCCTCCTGAAATGCCCTATCACCGTCTTTTTCGGTGATCTCACAGTATCTCCTGGCTATCTCGTCATAGGTGCGGATATTCTTTTCGATAGGGTCCATTCAGACATCATCCCCGATGATCGTCTTCCTGATCCTTTCCAATTCGACCTGATCGGGGCTCCTCGGATAATTACGATGTTCCTCTCCAGGAGAAGAAGTGTAATAAGGTCTGTTACAGCCGGGACACCCTCTAGTCTGAAAAACTTCTTCTTCATCGACAAGATCTAGTGCTTTCTCGGGTTCCTTAGAAACCAGATCTATCGCCCTTTTGGTGGAAACGGAGTCAGTAACGAGTGAAGTTACAAGTTGAGCCCTCCTGTAGTAGCCGATATCAACTTTTTCTTTTTCACCTCTATAAGGGAACAAGGATACATCCGCTCCGACTTGATCTATCTTCTTCACTACTTTAGCGAGTTCTCCGAAATCTTCTCCTAATCCGACTATGATATGGGCAGTAGCTTTACCTTCACCATAGACTTCTACAGCATCACCAAGATAACTCCAAAAGATCATAGGATCATATGAGAGTTTCTTTTCTTCCCTAAGTCTATCCGTTGACGCGTCGAGTCCTACACCGATCCTCTCGACAGAGGATTTTATTTCTTTGAGGGTCTCTTTTTCCATCGGAGGTGCAGAAAGAGATATCGGCTTTTCGACATCTTTTAATTCTCCGACGGTTTTCTTTATCTTCTCCTCGTATCCAGGTATATCAGGTGATTGCAAACATATCCTTTCGAAGTCGGTGCCATGTAATCTTTCAATAACCTCATCAAGATCGTGCAGCGGCCATGAAATCCTGGAGAGCCATTTTGAGTCTTCACAGGCCTGTCTGCAGTATGTACATCGGCCTCTGCAGCTTTCAACTCCATCGATCAAAAGATACGCCGTGGTAGGGCTCTCTTCTATCTCGCCGTTCTCCAGGCCGAGTTCGATCGCGGTTCCATAAGAAACTCTTATCTCCATATCTATCTCCATCTTCTTTCATCGAGCCATCTTTCAGAGGAATACTTCTTTTCCAATTCGTCTGCTAGCTCTATCTCTTCTTTTCTAAGTTCTCCCTTTTTAACCTTGTGATCGAAAAGGCCTTCATAATGTTCTTTCATGGCTTTTATCAGATCTTCGGGCTCGGGTTTATCTCCCGTCTCTTGCTCCATAGTAGTCACGAGATCGAGAAAGTCATCGGCGCCCTTCTTTTTCAACTTTTCTTCGTCCAAGCGTAATATCTCCGATAGGAGTTCGAGGTCGGTTGCGAACATGAGAGTACCGTGCTGGAGTAGTCCATGCTTCCCGCGTCTTTGGGCACTACCTGATATCTTCCTGCCGTTCACTAGGATATCGTTGTACGGCTTGAATTTGGCATCGATACCGTATCCTTCTAAAGTCTTTATCAGCGGGTCTAAGAGTTCGCGGAAGCTCTCTTCGATATCACCTTCTATCTTTTCGGTCACGACAGAATATGTGATCTCTCCATCATAATCATGGAAAACGGTCCCTCCTCCTGTTATCCTCCTTACATAGGGTATCTCGTTTTCCTGACACTTTTCAACATCTATAGTTTCATGAAGTCCTTGAGAATAGCCGAGAGTTATAGCAGAAGGTCTGAACCTGAAAAATCTAAAAGTGGGTACGCTTTCCCCCTCATCATAACGCCTCAAGATAGCTTCGTCTATAGCCATCTGCCGAGCTGCACCAGCTTCTATCGGAGGTATGTATCTAGCTTCCATGTATTCCAATCTTTTTTCTTGTTTATATTAATTTTTGTTAGCGGAAGGAAGATCAGTTTTTCCACAATGAAAAGTTGGCGATTCACCATCGAGGTCTTTCGATGCATTTTTTATATATTTTCTAACTCCTGATCTCGTTTCGGCCGCTTAAACGCTCGGGTAGTCCCCGAACGATATTTCGTTGACCTACATATGAAAACGGATTAAATTTAAGTCATATTACTCTCTTGGGATAGAAAAGATAGAGATAGGAGATAGATCAAAGATGAGGAGAAGGAACAGAGATAGAGGATATTTTTTGACGTCAGAATCAGTAACTGAAGGACATCCAGATAAGATGGCTGACAAGATCAGCGATTCTATACTCGACGAATTGATCAGCCAAGATAAGAATTCGAAAGTCGCTTGTGAGACCATACTCACGAACGGACTCGTACTCGTAGCGGGCGAGGTGACCAGCCAGGGATACGTCGAGGTGAACGACATCGTTAGAGATACTATAGCCGATATAGGTTATACCGAGCACGATTACGGCTTCGAAGCGGATTCCTGCGGAGTCATGACCGCACTCCACTCTCAGAGCCCAGATATCGCTCAAGGTGTTGAACGTGAAGTTCAGGGTGCTGGAGATCAGGGTATAATGTTCGGCTACGCGTCTAACGAAACAGAAGAGATGATGCCTAAACCCATCGTGCTTGCCCATAAACTCTCTAAAAAGCTTGCCAAGGTGAGGAAAAACGATACCCTTGGATATCTCCGTCCCGACGGGAAATCCCAGGTCACTTTAGAATACGAAGGGGACGAAGCTGTCAGGATGGACGACGTGGTCATCGCAGCGCAGCACGATCCGAGCGTGGAAGAGCAGAAGTTGAGAGAGGATATAAAGAGCGAGGTGATAACACCGGTCTGCGGTGATATGATAGACGACGAAACCACTTTCAACATAAACGAGACCGGTAGATTCGTGCTCGGAGGACCTCAAGCCGACACGGGATTGACCGGTAGAAAGATAATCGTAGATACTTATGGTGGCCACGGTAGTCACGGAGGTGGATGTTTTTCCGGGAAGGACCCTTCGAAAGTCGATAGATCCGGGGCGTACATGGCGAGATATGTTGCGAAAAATCTGGTCGCAGCCGGGCTCGCAGAGAAGTGCGAGGTCCAGTTGAGTTATGCGATAGGGGTGGCTGAACCTACGAGCGTGTTGGTCAACACCTACGGCACCCACCAAATACCGGAGAGAGAGATAGAGAGTATCGTAAAAGAAAAGTTCCCACTCAAGCCGGCATCGATAATCGAACATCTAGATCTTCTGCGGCCGATCTATGAGAAGACAGCGGCCTACGGCCATTTCGGACGGCTAGAAGCCGGATTCAACTGGGAGAAAACCGATATGGCAGATGATCTCTGATTTTTCCCTAGTTTTGAAGGTTCAGATAGGTTCATATAGAAGATCGTCGATATTTGGATGGGTGAAAAAAATGAAGGTCAACATAATTTACGAGAGTAAATACGGTAATGTCAAAAAAGCTGCCGAGGATCTGATGGAGATCGTTAAAGACAGTGGATTTGAAGCGCACATCTATCCATTGAAAGATACTAAGCCCGGGGATATCGGTCCAGCTGACTTCTACGTGTTCGGTTCTCCGGCCCGGATCTGGAGTCTGAACAGAAAGATGAAGAAAGCGATAAAAGACATCGATTTTCCAAAGAACGTAAGATTCGGACTCATCACCACTTCTGAAAAGGACGGGTCTAAGATCGGTGATAAGATCGGAAAGATGTTGGAGAAAAATGGTATCGATAGGGGAGTAAAAGATCTAAACCTTAAAGTCAAAAGTAGAAAAGGACCTTTGGAAAAGGGTTATAAGGATAGGATCGAAAAGTTCTGCAGCGAGATTGCTGCTTGATCCCGAACCTTTTTTTTTTAAGAGAGGAGTCCCGCTTTATCGAGTTCTTCTTTGATATGCTCGACTCCCTCTCTAAGCTGCTCCTCGTTCTTGCCGCCGGTGCAGACCATCCTGCCAGAACCGAACAGCAACAGTACTACTGGGGAGTCCTGAAGTCTATAGACCAGACCGGGGAACTGCTCTGGTTCATATTCAACTCTTTCCAGACCTAGTGTTATCGCGACGGAATTCAGATTCAGGTCAGTATTGAGTTCGTAAGAAGCAACTATGTTCTGTATCTCGGCTTTCACTTCGTCGGCGGTCTCGATTCCGTTCTCATTCAACAGTCTTTTGACTTTATCGACACTTCTCTGAGGCTCTTCGAGTGTGACTCCACCGGTGCACACCATCTTTCCGCTTGAAAAAAGAAGTATCGACGTGTTCGGCTCGTCGAGCTTGTAGATAAGCCCGGGGAACTTGTCAGGATCGTATTCCGATTCCGTGAGCGCTTCGTGTACGTCCCATAAATCCAGTTCCTCTCCTATAGAAGAGGAAGCTACCACATTTTCGATTGTTAGACCTTCCATATATGATCACTCTTTTTTATATCTATTACATGCCCTTATTTAAAGTAAAGGGTGCGTTCTTTTAAATATAGGGTATTAAAGGTAATATAAAGGACCTTATTAAATTTTTGTCAGCATATCTTGTTTTGGCGATCAGTATTTAAGACTATTGACTAATTATAAATTCGACAATTTTATATAGGCTCTCTCCATACCCTCCAATCAGATGACAGGGTTGAAAGAGAGGATCGCGGGAGAGATAACCATCTCTGATGAACCAGGAGAGATCATACGCAAATGGAGACAGATGTTCGACGTCTCCCAGACCCATCTAGCCAAAAAGATGAACGTCGCTCCTTCAGTGATCAGTGACTACGAAAAAGGCAGGAGAAAACCAGGGACGCCTCTGGTCAAAAACATCGTAGACTCACTGATCAAAATCGACAAGGAAAGAGGAGGAGACGTGATCGATCGATTTTCAAGACCTGGGCAGGAAGGTATAATCAGCAAAGAAGAGTTCAGCGAACCGGTCTCTTTAGACGACTTGATAGAAGATATAGACGGTCAGGTGGTCTGTGATACCGGATGGCCGAAAGACATCTACGGTTACACCGTTATAGATAGTCTGAAAGCTATACTTTCGATGAAATCATTCGACTATCTCAGCATATACGGCTGGAGCACTGAAAGGATACTGTTCTTCAAAGGCGTCGAACACGGCCGTTCACCTCTGGTCGCTATCAGGTCTACACCTTTGAGTCCCGCGGCAGTAGGCTATATCAGACCGGGTAAGATAGACGAGCTTTCTAGGAAATTGGCAGATGTAGAAGGCGTACCTCTGATAAGTACTGATGTCGACACTGAAGAATTGATAAAAAGGATGAAAAATCGGTTGTGATAATAAGATGAAGGCAAAAAATGAAGTCGGAATTAAAGGCTATGCGGGCTATGTACCCAAATACAGGATAACTCCTGAGGATATAGGAGACGTCTGGGGCGAAGACGGAGAGACCATGGGAAGAGGCCTCAGAGTTAAGAGTAAATCCGTACCATCGCCGGACGAAGACGTCGTGACGATCTCGACTCAATCGGCCAAATGGGCCATGGAAAGAGCGGATATAACGGGAAAAGATCTAGAGGCGATATACGTAGGCTCCGAATCCCATCCTTATGCGGTCAAGCCGACCGCCACCATCGTCGCGGCTTCATTAGCCGCTTCTCCTCATATGACAGCTGCGGACTATGAATTCGCGTGTAAAGCGGGGACTGCAGCTTTCCAAACGTGCATGGGGCTGGTAAGTTCTGGGATGATAGAGAACGGTATGGCGATAGGTGCCGACACCTCTCAAGGCGCTCCCGGTGATGCATTAGAATACACGGCGGCAGCGGGAGGTGCCGCCTACGTGATAGGTTCTGAAGACCTGCTAGCGAAGATAGAAGAAACGGTATCGTACACGACCGACACTCCGGACTTCTGGAGACGAGAAGGTGAAAAATATCCTCAACACGGAGGAAGGTTCACGGGAAAACCGGCCTATTTCAAGCACGTCACCAAATGTACCGAGAAGTTATTGGAACGGACCGGTAAAGAGCCAGATGATTACGATCACGTCGTATTTCACCAACCGAACGGCAAGTTCCCTGTTAAAGCGGCCAAGAAACTAGGTTTTTCCAAGGAACAACTGGAGCCTGGCCTTCTCGTAACGGATATAGGTAATACATATTCTGGAGCGGTACCTCTAGGGTTAGCTTCTACTCTCGATCAGTCGGAACCCGGAGACGAGATCTTAGTGACTTCCTACGGCTCAGGCGCTGGATCGGACAGCTTCGATATCAAGGTGACAGAGAACATCGAAAATGTTAGAGAAAAGGATGTCCCGACCATAGAGGACTTGACCTCAGACGTGGAGTACATCAAATATTCGGTTTATGCAAAATATAGAGATAAGATAAAAGGAGGTAGATAATTTGAGAGACGTTGCGATCATAGGTATCGGTGAGACCAAAATAGGAGAACTCTGGGACAGATCTCTCAGAGAATTAGGTATAGAAGCCGGTCTTAAAGCGCTGCAGGATGCGGGTGTCAGCGGAGAAGACGTCGAGAAGATGTACATAGGCAATATGTCCGCTGGGAAACTCATCGATCAAGAACATGTAGCTCCTCTTATCGCAGATTACGCCGGCTTGAGTCACATCCCTTCGACCAGAGTCGAATCAGGAGGGGCATCAGGCGGGATGGCCCTTTCCGAGGGTTATAAATCAGTAGCTTCCGGGATGAGCGACATAGTCGTAGTTGGTGGAGCGGAAAAGATGACCGACGTAGGAGAAGACGAGGCGAAGAAGATCCTTTCCTCTACTGCCGACCAGGAATGGGAGACAGTCTTCGGAGCAACTTTCGAGTCGCTTTACGCGATGATCGCACGCTATCACATGGAAAAACACGGGACCACTAGAGAACAGTTGGCCGAAGTCGCCGTCAAAAATCACTCCAACGCGGCAAAGAATCCCAACGCACAGTTCCCTCGAGAGACGACCAAAGATTTCGTGATGGGGGCTCCGGACGTTTCAGAGCCTCTGGGCATGTTCGACTGTGCCCCGTTATCCGATGGTGGAGCCGCACTGGTTCTTTGTCCCGCTGATAGAGTCGACGAGTTCGAAGGCGAACCCGTCGAGATCGTCTCAACGGGTGAAGGAGGAGATACCATGGCGGTCCACGAGAGAGAAGATATAGGTACTTTGAAAAGCACCGAAAGAGCTGCACGAGCGGCCTACGAAAGAGCGGGTATCAAGGCAGAAGATATCGACTTCGCGGAAGTTCACGACAACTTCACCATATCTGAGATATTGGCCATAGAAGACCTCGGTTTCTTCGACAAAGGTGAGGGCGGTCCAGCGACCGAAGGCGGAAGGACCCGGTTGAACTCCGATATATCTATTAACACTTCCGGTGGATTGAAGGCTAAAGGAAGACCTGTCGGCGCTGTAGGTATAAGTCAGGCAGTCGAAGCTGTTCAACAGTTGAGAGGAGATGCGGGAGAGAGACAAGTCGAAGATGCGGAGTACGGCCTTACCCATAACATGGGTGGTACAGGAGCGAGCTCTGTAGTACACATATTCAGGAGGTGGTCGTAGATGGCAATACCGAGGTTCTGGAGAGAGATAAGCCAGCGCTATAGAGGTATCGGAGTCAAGTGCGAAAACTGCGGCGAGATCTATTTTCCGCCCAGGGAGATCTGTCCAGAATGTAGAAGAGAGAGCTTCAAAAAGATGACCGAATGCGAGTTGAAAGGTACCGGTGAAGTGGTTACATATACCAAAGTAGAGGATCCTCATCCCGATTTTAAGGACCTCTCACCATACATCATGGCGATAATCGAGATGGACGAAGGCGTAAGATTGACCGGACATATCGTGGACGTGGAGTACGAAGATGTAGAACAAGGTCTCAAAGTGGAAGCTTCGATGAGAAAGCTGGGCGAAGAAGGCCCTGAAGGTATGATATACTACGGTTACAAGTTCTGGCCAGTGGATAGCAAAAAAGGAGATTGAAAACCCAGATCCCTTTCTTTTTTTTTCAGTAAATTTTAAAATCTCGTACTCTATTCTCTCATGATATGAACGTATTCGAAGCTATGAAGGAGCGCAGGAGCGTTAGAGCCTACACTGGAGAACCTATCGATAAAGAAGACATCGAAAAGATGGTGGAAGCTGCAAGGATAGCTCCTTCCGCCAAAAATCTTCAGCCGTGGAGATTGATAGTTGTACAGGATCCGGGATTGTTGGAGGAGCTGGTCCCCGTTTGCATGGGTCAGAACTTCGTGGCCGACGCGGGTGCACTGATCGTGGGACTTGTAGACAACTCCAAATGGGCTGATGTCGACCTGAGTATAGCTCTTGATCACCTTTCACTCGAGGCGGTAGAATTGGGCTACGGAACCTGCTGGATAGGCGCTTTCAAAAAAGAAGGTATCTTACGTGAACTTGACGTGCCGGAAGATCACGAACCGCTTGTCTGCATGACGGTCGGCGTACCTGATGACGTAGGAGATTCTCCGACCAAAAAGGCCGTTGATGAGTTGGTCGATTGGGTAAGGGTCTAGAACGCTTTGTTTTTATCGGTATGAGTGATATCCGCGTGTAAAGAATTAAATATAACGCTGTTATATCTTTGGTCGACAGTATGCGGATGGTTATAGAGGTGGTGCAGTTTGGCCGATCGAGTTAAAGAGATATACGAGAGCACGGCGCTAGAGTACGAAGATTTCGTTATACCTTGCAAGATATGTCAGTACGGGATGCTGATCGGCTCACTAGATCTAGATGGTGATGAAAAAGCCGTCGACATAGGGTGCGGTCCCGGTGAACTCACTTGTATGCTCGCTGATCGTCTGGACTCTGGGGATGTTTTGGGTATAGATCTTTCTTCAAACATGATAGATATCGCTTCCAATAAAGCTGAAAGCAGAAGATTGGATAATGTAAAATTCTTAGATGAAAACTATCTCGAACTGGACTATGAGGACGATTTCGACGTCTGTGTGAGCTCGTATCTATTCCACTGGTTATCCGATCCCTCTGCTTTCGTGCGCTGGGTGAAGCGATCGTTGAAAGTCGGCGGAAAATTCGGGCTGATATCTCCTTCTTCGGAATGGTACAAAGAGGTTCAGGAAGCCTACCGAGAGGTCATGGAGAATTTTGGTGTTGAGAAGCAAGAATTGGTGGGAAGAAAAGTATATCGTCAGGAAGACATAAAGAAATATCTTAAAGACGAAGATTTTGAAATCCAGATGTTCAACGAGTTCTGTTTTCAGGAAAAGATCGATATGGGATCCTGTCTCAAAAGGGTCGACGCCAAGAGTAACAGAACTTATTTCAGAGCTCTATCCGACGATAAGAGAAAAGACGCGGTGGAGATGTTCTTCAAAGAGTTGCAGAAGAACACTGAAGGACTCGTCACTACGGAATCCGGATATATGGTCCTAGCGGTGAACAGCTGAAAGATTCATATATTTTTAACCAGTCCTTCCCGCAGGTCCAGATCCTGTATCTTCGTATCTTCTCCCACTATCGAATCTTTGATGCTGGAATCTTTTATCGTAACCCCCTCGAATATGATCGAGTTATCGATCTCTGAGTTCTCTATCTTCGTGTTTTCGAGTATAGTAACGTTTTCGCCTATCCCGGAATCTGACACTTCCCCTCTGATGATGTTACCGTCTCTTATCTCATCTTCCGCTCTAAGATATCCCTGTCTCGTTCCGACGTCGGCCCAGGTCCCGGTGAAAGGATAGGCATAACAGTCGTATCTCTTGGAAGTCCAGGCCAGGAATCTACCCGGTTCGTCCAGATACCGGGACCTCGGGATACGTCCTTCCCAGTATTCAACATAATCGTCGAATATCTGTTCGATATCTTCAGGGAAGTAGTAGAATGCAGTGGAGGCCATCCTGCTCTTAGGTTCTTCCGGTTTCTCCTGGAAATCCTGTATCTTATGGTTTTCGTCGAAATCCAAGATGCCGTAGTTCTTCGCTTCCTCTATACTTTCAACTTCGTAACAAGCGTTGACTATACCGTCTTTTCTTTTAGCGAAGTCGAGAAAATCGATTATGTCAAAAGAATAGTGATTGTCTCCGCCTATCACGAGTCTATCGTCGGTTTCCGTCTGATCGAGAGCGTTCATTATCCCTCCTATAGCTCCGAGTTTTTCATCTTCAGCGGTCTGTTCCTCTATGATAAGATCATAAAGTTCGCTGTCCCTTCCCTCCAGGTATTTTTTGAAAGAACGCTCGAACCTCTCGTTCGTGGTTATGTAAATATTTTCCATCTCATCGATCTCTTCAAGTTCATTTAAAATATAGCTCAGGATAGCTTTTCCACCTAGAGGCAGAAGTGGTTTAGCTCTGTGTTTTGTGATCGGCCAAAGCCTGGTAGCGTAACCTCCCGCGAGTATTATCGAGTTCATGGTCCGGAATATGTGGTAGTTATTAGTATATGTTTTGCCGGTGAAGATCACGTGCTTTGAGCCTTTACCTCCAACAGTGAGAAAACGAACCTATCCACTTCATCGGCATGTCCGAGCGTGACGAACACGTGTTTTATCTCGCCATTTTGAGTGTTAATCTGCATGTCGAACTGGACTGGAAAACCGTCGGTTTCGTTTTTTAGCGTTTGGCAGTAATCTTTGACCCTCTTTTCGTCCTGAGCAACGACGAGATCAAGAAAGTTCTTATTTTCCAAACCTGTATCGTAGTATCCGAAAAGTCTAGTAAACTCGTCGTTAGAGTGCGTTATCTCCATATCGTCATCTATCAAAGCCATAGCGCTACCCGAGGTTTCGAAGATGTTCCGGTAAAGTTGCTCTTTTTTGGTCAATTCCTTCTTCGCCCTGATCCTTTTTATAGAGTTCGAAAGATGAGATATGAGTATCTCGACCATCTGAAGATCGCCTTCATCGAAGTATGAAGGTTCTTTAGAGATGGCCTGGAACACACCTATATCGTTTACAGGAACGCTTATGATCGAACGGAATTCGTCCCCCCGTACTACGGGATTGGCTTTATCCACTTCCTTGAGATCATCGATCAAAAAATTCTTTTTCTTCACCCAAGTCTCCCTATCTATACCGCCATCTTCGACCCGTCTCTCGGCGAGGTCGTCGGGATCTAGGTTTGACGTGATCGCTCTCCTTTTAAAGAAACCATCTACGACTTCACTTATACCGCAGTAATCAAAATTCAATATTTTTTCAGCGGCATCCATAGCGAAAGAGTAAGCCTTGTCTTCCTCTTCACATGATATCAGTTTAGATGCGACCCAATGTAGTTCTTCGACTTTCCTTCTGTTCTTATGTAATTCCTTTTCAGTCTTCCACCTATCATATTCCCGATGGATGGCGTTGGTGAGAAGATCATACATCGTTTCGGTTTTTCCTACCTTTTTCAGATATCCATCAGCTCCATGATTTAAAGCATCCATGACAACATCTTCCTCGCTCATACCGGTAAGTATGATGAAAGGGATGTCATCGTTTTCCCTGATCCTTTTCAAAAACTCGATCCCGTTTATATCCGGCATCTTGTAATCCGAAACTATGACGTCGACTTCCTTTTCATCGAGGATATCGAAAGCGTCTCGAGCGGATAACGCCGTTATGACATCGATATCCTGGTCGATCTTTTCCATGAATGTTTTGGCCTGGTCGAGCAGGTCTTCCTCGTCATCAACGATCAAAACTCTTATCGACATCTACACCTTTCCTCCATAAAAGATCATTCTCTGTAAGGCTATAAAAAAATTTACCTTCCTATCTTTGAACTCTTGCACTGTTCAATTCGATCTGGAAATCCGTTCCACCCAATTCTGAATCTTTTACCTCAACGCTTCCGCCGTAGCTTTTTGCTATCTCATTCACTATGTAAAGCCCCAATCCAGAACCCGCATCATCTCCTTTTTTGTACCCTCTTTCAAAGATCTGTTCTTTCTCTTCATCAGGTATACCTCTACCGTCGTCTTCGAAGTTTATGACGCCGTATCTTCCTTTATCCTTGCACGAAACCACGATCTCATCACATTCAGCGTGTTTTATAGCGTTCTCTATGATATTGGAGAACATCTCTTTTAAAAGTCGACCTCCCATAACTTCCATCTCTTCTCCTTCCCATCTTAACTCGATATCTTTTTTTTCAGCCCTACTCTTGAATTTAGAGACCACCGACTCTGTTATCTTGCAAACGTTTACAGCCTCCATCTCATCTTCGACCATGATATCTCTCAATGTCCTGACCTTCCCTATCAGGTTCTGCGCATTTTTGGTCGCTTTTTCTGCCTCTGTGATCATATCATATAAAGCCTCGTCTTTTTCTTCTTCGCCTAGAAGTTGTAGGTAACCCTGTATGACTTGGATCATATTACCGAGATCGTGACGTAATAAAGAGTGTAAGAAGTCCTCCCTTTCCTTTGCTCTGACCCTTTTGAGGGCCTCGGATACGTTTCTCGCGAGTAGTTCCGCCATCTTGAGGTCTTCCTCATCGAAATGTGACGGTTCACTGGAAACTGCCTGGAAGACACCGAATTTACCGATCGGCACGCTGATGCCGGATTCGAAATCATCTTTCGTAGGATTGATATCTTCATTTTCCTCTTTATGTTCTATAAGGAAAGGCCTTTTTTCAAGGTAAGTTCTTCCCGCCAAACTGTCATCTATAGGTAGAGGACTTTCTATAGAGGAGGCGTCCTCAGGGAAATTTGAGGACATCTCTACCGCCTTCATGTACTCACCTTCCGGGGCGTTTATAGCGCATATGTCGAAATCGAGTATTTCTTCAGCAGCCTCTATAGCAAAGGAGAACAGGTCTTCTTCAGACTCGTAGGTCTGGAATTCAGCGCTTATCTCGTTCAATTTTTCCAGCTTTTCTTTATTCTCCTGTATCCGTTTTTCAAGCTCCTTCCTTTCGCTTATATCTCTACAACTCCCATATAATAGTCCGTTCGGTAATAGGACCGAATCAAGAGCTACAGTTATAGTAGAACCGTCTTTTTTTACCAGTCTTATTTCGGAAGAAATTTTTTCCTCATCAAGAACTCTTTCGAATTTTTCTAGATGGTCCTCGAGATCCTTCTCTCTTGAGAGGTCCCCGATGCTCAGATCGGTTAGTTCCTCTTGAGTGTAGCCTAACAATTCAGAAGCGGCTTGATTGGCGTATGTATAATCACCCTCTCGGTCCAATAAAAATACAGCATCTGCAGATTTTTCTATTATCGTCCTAAATCTCTTTTCACTCTTTTTCAGTTCTTCTTCTATCTTTTTCCTATCACTTATGTCTTGAGCGGTTATTATTATCCCGTCTATTTCAGGATCGTGTAGAAAATTGATCGCATCGATCTCTAACCAGATCCAACCGTCTTCAGATTCTGCCCTCAGTTCGGTACTGTACTCTTCCCCTGGATCTTCAAGGACCTGCGAAAATATATCGTGTATATTCTCCCTGTCGTCGGGATGGACATATTGAAGAGAATCGGTCCCAATTATCTTGCTAGAGTCGAGTCCGTTGATCTCATCGGCTGGATAACTATGATATTTTATATCGCCATCTTCATCTAAAACAGTGATGAACGCTGGTATGTGATCGAGGTAGGTCTCTTTCCTTTTCAATTCTCTCTCATATTTTTTCCTATCTGTGATATCGGTAACTATCCCCATGGTCCCGACGAACTCACCTTCAGCATCTTTAAATGGTGATGCATAGACCATCACTTCTATGATATCACCGTTCTTTTTCTTCAATTTCGATCCGTATCTACCGGTCTTTCCCTCTTTCCTCTTCTCAGTTTCCTCTTCGAACCTGATCTGTACCTCTTCAGGAGCTAGATCCTTAAGGTTTTTACCGACAAGCTCTTCCTTTTCATAACCCAGCATCTCGGCGAATTTAGAATTGACGAATTTGAGAGTTTCATCGAAATCGGTTATGCCTATGCCCGCGAAGGCAGACTCTATTAAAGCCCTATACTTCTCCTCTCTCTCCTTCAATTCGTTTTCCATCTTTTTCTTTTCAGTGATATCTTCCACTAAACCGATACCAGAGTTTATCTCTCCCTGTTCATCTTTTATACCCTTCAAAAAAACCTTAACAAAAGTGGTTTTATCACCGGTCACCGACGTGTATTCACCTTCATACAGTCCTTTACCCCTCTTTAAAGAAGAACCCACTTCCTCCTTCAAACTCTCATTTTTCAATCCATTCAACATGTCGAAGCCGATCAGATCTTCTCTAGAGGACCCTATTATCTCTACGAACTCGTCGTTGCATTTCTTTATAATACCGTCCTCATCATAGTGGAATATGCCTAGAGGTGCCTTGTTGAACCTCTTCTCGTACTTTTTTTTGCTTTTTTTGAGTTCTTTCTTGGATCTCTCCAGGTTTTTCTTTGATCTATGATGCTCATGTTCTTGAAGTATCGCATCTACTAGCACTTTATACTGAGTTTTTGCATCTCCACCCTTTCTTACGTAACGATCCGCTCCTAGATTCAAAGCTTTCATAGCTACTTCTTCTCTGCCCTTGCCCGTGAAAACTATGAAGGGGATATCTAGATCTCTTCTATCTCTGATCTCCTTTAACAATTCCAATCCATCTTTACCGGGCATCTGGTAATCAGAGACCATGACATCTATATCGGCCTCATCTACCATGTCAAGAGCTGTGTCCGCTGAGACGGCAGTTCTGATGACTATATCTTCGTTGAGTTTATCTACGAATGATTTAGCCTGATCCAATAATGATCTTTCGTCGTCGACTAGGAGAACTTTTATCGGCATTATATCAACATTCTAGCGAGTGATAACCTCAAAATATTTCTAGAAGGTATTTAAAAGCTTTTGCTGTAAACCGATCCGGGATTTATTATCTTAACAGGGCCAAAACATCTCTGTTCAGAGAAAAGAGCTTGTCACCGATCACCACAATCAATATCTTTCAATCGGTCCTCTTCAATCTAACGTCGAATCTCGCACCGCCCAACTCGGAATCCTTGACCTCTACGCTTCCGCCGTAACTCTCAGCGATCTCCTTTACCATGTACAATCCTAGACCCGTACCCGGATCATCCCCCGATTTGAAACCTTTCAGGAATACTTTATCTTTGATATCGTCAGGTATGCCCTCACCGTCGTCCTCTATCGAGATCACACATTCATCCCCTTCAGTCCGCGAAGTGACCCTTATCTGACTACACCTTGAGTGTTTGAGGATATTTTCTATGATATTGGAGAACAGTTCTTCCAACAGCCGACCACCTAGTACTCTACCTTCACATGCTCCTAGTTCCTTTTTTATGTCTCTTTCCTCGAGTTGGGCCTGATGTTCCAAAAGTACCTTCTTGATCATCGAACCTATAAAGACCTCGCCTCTCTCCTCTTCAGCTTCGACTTCTTTTAGGTTTCTTACCTTTTCTATCACACCCAGGCCTTCTTCAGTAGCGCGTTTGGCTTTATACAACAGTTCTCTAGCCTCGTCTTGGAGATCGTGCTCTTCAAGTAATTGAAGATAACCTTGGGTGAGCTGGGCTTTGTTTCCGACGTCGTGCCTGAGAAGAGAATGTAGGAATTCCGTCCTACTCTCGCTCTCCAACCTCTTGAGAGCCTCGGTAACATGACTGACGAGCAATTTAGCCATCTTTAGATCGTCTTCATCGAAATGACTTTTTTCAGTGGATACTGCCTGAAAAATACCATGATCGCTGAGTGGTAGACTTATTATGGATCTGTAATCACTACTTACGGGTTTCGCATGATCGTCATCGTCGAGATCATCTATGATATATGGTTCTTGCTCCAAGTAAGTCCTCCTGCTGGTACCTCCTTCCTCGATAGATCTGTTGGCATAACCGTTATCGGGAACAGCTGAGGAAGTAGCTTTGACTACGAATTCATCATCTTCGACCGCATCGAAACAACACATGTCGAAATCCAATATCTTTTCAGCGGCTTCGACCGCACAATCGTAAACTTCCTCCTCCGACTTGCAGAACTCTAACTCGGCACTGGCCTGATGTAGTTTCTCCAATTTCTCCTTATTTTTCCTCAATTCCTCTTCAGATCTCAAACGGTTTATGGCCTCGGTGGCATGATTGACCAATATCTCCGCGAGCTCCTTATCCTGCTCATCGAATGCTCCGACATCGGTGGAAAGCGTTTGATATATACCGAAATCACCGACGGGTATCGTGATAGAAGATCTATAGTCACTGACGACCGGCTTGGAAAAGTCGATGTCTCTACTGTCCTTCACCAAAAGGCTCTCTTTATTTTGGTAAACCTTCCTGCTGATGCCGGCATCCTCAACCTTCCTCCTGATGAAACCATCCTCTATATCAGAAGAAACAGCTATCGGAACGAACTCTTTATCTTCAACAAAATCTATACCGCAGACTTCGAATTCTAATATGCGTTCGGAGGCCTGGACAACCAGTTCACATATCTCTTTTTCAGTTTCACACTTTTCGAACTCAGAGACCTTTTCATGCAGTTTTTTTATCTTTTCATTGTTCTTTTTTATCCGTTCCTTTGACTCTTTCACATCGGTGACATCTTGAAGGGTCTCGATAGCTCCGATCCTGTCACCTTCTGAATCTTTTATCGGTGCCGCAGTAAAATAAACCCATCTTCCCTCTTCTCCAAATTCAGAAAAGTGATCTTCAGCCTCAAAAGCTTCCTCAAGCAGATCAGATTCGCCAAATTTATCAGAATAATATTCACTGATCTTTTCTCTAGATGCCTCTTCTAATACAAGGTCGGCCATCACCGGCCTTTCCTCATCATAAAATCCTTTCCAAGCTTTGCTAGTACCTACGATGGTCTCCTTCGATTCACCGGTGAGATTTTCACACGCTTGGTTCCAATGAGTGACTGTATGGTCCTTATCGATGACGAACGTGGGTATAGAGCTGTTTTTTATTATCTGAGACAACCAAGTCTCATTTCTTTTAAGTTCGTTTCGGTATCTGATACCTTTGATAACCTGCCACATCTGAGATATCAGCAATTCCGACATCTCTTGATCGAATTCATCGAAGTAGTTCGTCTCATAGGATAACGCCTGGAATACACCTTCGTCACCTATCGGGATACTAAGAACGGATTTAAAATCGGGATCGGAAGGTCGAGCGACCTCCCAGTTCGATAGATCATCGATCAGATACGGTTCTTGATTTTGGTAAGTCAACCCTCTTATACCCTCATCGTTTGAACGTTTTTCTCCCTCCTCTACGCTCTCAGCATCCGTTGCCTTTACGATCAGACATCCGTTTTTAGACATACAGATACTGCTAGCTTGGAAATCCAAGATAGATCGGAACGACTCCAGAACACGGGAGTAAATCTTTTCCTCTGAATCATAATTACCCAACTCTATAGAGACCTCGTACAATTCCTTGATCCTCCTTTCTCTATCCTCTTTTTCCCTATGGATCTTAGATTGTTCGTTTTCCCGAACGATAGCGTGGGCCAAAAATTCGAATTGGTCTTTTGGGCTTCCTTCCTTTTTTATGTATCTGTCAGCTCCAAGGTTCAGCGCTTTCATGGCCACTTCCTCTCTCCCTCTACCCGTAAATATGATGAAGGGGATATCCATATCTCTTCCTTCCCTGATCTCTTCCAGGAATTCGACTCCGTCTATATCCGGCATCTGGTAATCAGAAACGATGACCTCGTATCTCTCCTCGTCTAAGATCTCTAAAGCTTCTTCAGCTGAAGAAACCGTCGAAACATCTAGTCTCTCTTCGATCCTCTCTAAAAATATCTTGGCCTGTTGGAGTAAAGAGTTTTCGTCATCTACCAGCAAAGTTTTTATTTTATTAGTACACATTTTGATATTATTTGAGTAGACTCTAATCTGTATATAAAATTTATACTCATAAATCATCGATCTGTTTCAACATCTACAAACCTATAGTTGAAGAGTTTACTTTGACGGTTTTATGACTTCACTATCAGATCATGCTTGTGATATGAAGGAAAAAGTTTTAAGGAGTCTGATAACTCCCTACATATCCGTTGGGCAAGGTCAAAATCATATCAGGTGACATTTGATGAAAAAGCAAGAAGGGATAGATGTTCTGATGGTGGATGATGAGTCTGGATTTTTGACGCAGGCTAAGACGTTCCTTGAAAGGGAAGACCAGACCTTTCAGGTTGTGACAGAAACGTCCGCTAAAGAAGGTCTGAAGAGGATGGAAGAAAAAGATTTTGACGCTGTCGTGTCCGATTATCAGATGCCCGTGATGAACGGTATAGAGTTTTTGGAGGTCGTGAGAAAAGAGAAGGGTGTGAACACTCCTTTCATCATATTGACCGGCAGGGGCCATGAAGATGTAGCGATGAAAGCATTAAATTTGGGCGCCGATAGGTATGTTCAGAAAAGCGGCGATCCAAAAACTCAGTTCAAGATACTCGCTGACACCATAAGTAAAGAGGTCGAGAAGATCACTGAAGAGATGTACAGGAACCTATTGGAATTCAGTCCTAATGCTACAGTCGTCATCTCTGAAGACATGATGGTCGAAACCGCCAACGAGGAATTTTTACATCTTTTAGATGAAGAGAGAGAAGCCGTCGAGGGAGCGCATATAGCTGAAGTTTTGAAAGAAAAAAACGAGAAGAAGCTGCAGAAACTCCACGTACTCAAAAATCTGGATGAAGAAAGAGGGTCCAGCAGTTATTATACAGTACTTGAAGACGGTTCTGGTGAGGAAAAAGAAGCCATGATCACCCTGTCTTTCCTGCCAGATTCCGATAAAAGCATCGTCAATATCTTCGATCTTGCCGAATGGAAGATGAATGAACAGCTGATGAATCAGGTAAAAAGTTTCGATATCGAAGATTCTGAAGATCTGATGGACGTGATCTCGGAGAAATTCAGAGACGTGATCGACGACGAAAAGATAAGAGAGGACATCAAGAAGAATTGTTTGGAAGAACTTATCATATTGATAATCGCTAACGAGGAAAAGATCCATGGAAAAGCTATCATAGACGAGTTGAGGGAACTGTTCGGATTATCGATAAGCGCTGGAACGATGTATCCTATCCTCCACGATCTGGAAGATCGAGATGTTTTGGAAAGACACGTCGGTATCCATTCGAAAAAATACTCTCTGAAAGAGGGAAGAGAAGGCGTCGAGATAGCTAAGGAAAAGATAAAGAGTGTCTTCAGCCAGTATCTTCTTTTATATCAGCTTTACAGGACTTACCTAAATATGTGAATGTCTTTTCAAAATATATATCGAGTGTCGATATCTGATTCGATATTCTGCGAGGATATAATAGGTTTAGTAGATATTATGGTATGAGATGTTAGACAAAGATACGATGATGATAAAGAGTGTGAGACCTGGTGATACAGACGATTCGGATCTTCAAGATTGTTTACATCTGGCCAAATCCATCCTGAAAGAGGATGATGAAGTCAAAAAGAATTTTTTAGAATCTGTAGACAGATATCTTGAGATTGTTAGATCTGATAGATGAGATCGTTCCTTTGGCGATGTGTATTCCTATGGATATGATCATAATAGGGCCTGAAGAGAAGATATATAGGTGTTCGGACCGCTATAAATGTAAAATTGACGGTGATCTACTTGAAGGAGATAACGGCTCTATAGATGGATGTAAGGATCTATTTTACTCTATTCTCAAACATGATGTGAAAAATAAGGTCAGATTGATAAAGGGGAGCCTTCAGATATTGAGATATGAGTGTGATCTTACTGATAGGGCTGAAGAGCGGTTAGAGCAGATGGAGAGGATCATCGATAACTGTCTAGAGTTGATCGAAAACATAAGCACTTATAGAGAGTTAGGTGAGGAAGAACCGAAACCGATCGATATGAAGGAATATCTGCAGGATGTTTTGTATGCTATGGAAGATCTTTTAGATGATAATGGATTCGATGTCAGGACCGATCTTCAAGAACAACGTCCCGTCATCGGCGGCCCGTTGATAAAAAATGTTTGCTCGAACGTGATCGAGAACGCTGTGAAACACTCTGGTGGTGAGATCATCAAGATATCCTGTGAACTGAAAGACAATTGTTTGATAGTTTCAATAGAAGATGACGGGAAAGGGATAGGGGAAGGTATGGAGAAAAAGATATTTTGTAAGGGATTCACCACTGAAAAGGAGTGTGGAACGGGTTTAGGTCTTTATCTGGTCGATAAGGTCATGGAAGTATATGGAGGTAGAGTAGAAGTGAAAAGATCAGGGTCGGGAGGCGCCAGATTCGATCTGTTCTTTGAATGCGCTTGAAATAGTTTTTTTGTTAAAGGTTTCCTGTCTATCGAAGTTCGATATCGGGAGTCGAGAAAGTACGAAGGTAGATAAACTCTCACGTTATAATGATGCTATGAGGCGAGAGATGTGAAAGGAAGGAACAGAAAGAATAACGCCTTCGTAGCTTACGCGGTTTTTCTACTGGTAGTTTTCTTCATGGCCACATTTTTGATATTGATGACCTTTCAGATGATGTGAACAACTAAAAACTCAGTTAAACCAGGCCTTTTCGACCTGGCTTTTAGGTACCCAATCATCGTCGATAAGCACTGCTTTTTCCGTTGTCCTTTCAACTTCGCCTTCTATGACGCCGTTGGGTATGTTTTCTTTACTCGCAAGCCAGTCAGCCACTTTGACCTTGATGTTTTCTCCTTTTCCAACATCTTCTATATCTATCTCGTCTTCTTCACTCATGCTGAGTCGGAATAGTTCTACAGATAAGAATGTTTTGGATATCTAGTTAGTATCATCGGGACTGAGTCCATCGCATTATTATATATAATAATATTTATTAATTTGGTATGACTTACATATATGGAAATCATTTTATCTGGGTAACTTGCTGTATAAGTATGTTATGAGTATATCGAGTTCCGATACTGTTCGATAATTGTACAATAAACTTAATTAGAAGTATGTACAAATATGAAAATGATGATAACAAATGAAAGGAAATAGTAATTCTAAGCAGGCGACTGTTTTTTTGATGGCTTTTGTACTGGTGGTCGGATTAGCCGGTGCAGGTGGACTGGTGTACGGGGATTCTGATACATCAACGAGTGAGATATCTGTAAATGTGGCAGATGTGGATATAGAGAT
>JAFDTP010000190.1 GCA_019594195.1 Thermoplasmata archaeon | reverse complement strand
GTTGGATCCCTGTCCATCTGATCTAAGAGATCATCTATATCTATGTCCGACTCTTCACTTTCCTCTTGAACAGCAGTGGCCTCAGCACTTTCTGAGAATCCTACTGTAGCTGCTGTCATAACTGAGATCACTAAGAGCATCGCTATTGCTACTGACAATAAAATCTTTCTATTTTTTTCATTCATTCTTCGTTCCTCCTATTCAGACAGGTCTTGAAAAGGCCTGTCTTACTCAAAAACAGATATGAAAGCTCTTATATATATTTTAGGAATTTAGAAATTTAAAGACAAAGAAAAAGGATTTTGGAACCTTTTCGTTAGTAACTACTTTTCGTCTTTTTATAAGCTATTATCGAAGCGGTTCCCACACCTACGATAGCCAAAATAACCCACACACCTATCATCGATGTTTCTTCTTCTTCCTCGGCTTCTAAGCTGTAATCTAATAAAGTTTCATTACCTATATGCCTTTCAACATACTCGCCACCTTCCTCCCAATATCTAGTCTCGTATATATCGGTGTAAACCAGGTTTTTTACTTCAGGCGAATAATACATCTCGAATCTTCTATCTTCTTCTATCGCACCCCCGCCGTTTTCGTAGTCGTAAGAAACGAGTGTAAGATTGACCATGAACGTATCGAACTCGCCTAGAATCGTGCTTTTTTCGACTCTACTTTCAACTCTGCCGGTATATGCATAGGTCCTCTCAGGATCTGACTCTTCCTCATCGGGATTCAAAAAATATCTTGCATCTCCTTCCCACTCCTTGCCCTCGTATAGAGGGAAATTTAACCTTTCTACAGGTGGGGCGTAGCCGCTTGAAACATCGTCATCTGGATTGTTGTAAATCTCAGCTAGATTGTCCTGTGAGTAATGAAACTCGGTCTTTCTTGTTCTATCGTCTTGGTAAAGTCTCTCTTCGACGACATAAGTTTCAAAACTGTTGATCTCGCCGTCCTGATCTGGGATGTTGACAACACCGTTTTCATTTACCACTTCTAGCTCGAACTCCGCTTCCATATCCGGATAAGGGTCGGGCATATCGATCGATTCCCTGTATTCCCAAGAATACCCCTTTGACCAACTAGGGACTTCTTCCTCATTATCATCCGCCGAAACTACTGAAGAAGAAAAAACCATAGCCCCGATAAGTATTATAGAAAGAGATATGACTGTCACCACCTTAAACGCACGATGATCTTCGAACAACTGTTTTAATATATCCATCGTATCCTCTTGCAGAGGTTTCTACTCTGCCCGTTAGATAAAAAGTTTTTCCATGATTTCCCTTTCAGTCATTCAGTATCCCCTCGATCTTTTTCATTATCTTCTCCCAATGGCTCCCTTTCCAGTAGTACTGATCACATCTTGAGCAGTGCCAAAATTCGTCATTAAGTTCGTACACTTTTTCTGGAACTTCACATTCGACCTCTTTTCTCTCGACTTTTTCAACTTCCCCATTACATTTAGAACATCGACTCAATGGCTTTATCTCGACCTCCCGTTCCTGAAGGATGTATTTTATAATACTTTCTGGAGGTTCCTTTTCCACCAACATTACGTTTTCCTCTCTCCCCAATTCTTTATCCCTAGTTATTATGATCCTATCCTCTTCTTCCGCGATCTCCAACAGCTTTTCGTCATCTCCCTTAGGAGCGTATTCTGCATCGATACCTAGAAGTCGGAGCCATTTTGCCGTTTGTCCCAACATCCGATCGACTAGGAATTTGGTCATCCATTATCTACCTCATAATTCAACAGAATACCATCATCCATCAGTTCATAATCTACCAATTTGAGGTTTATCAATCCATCGATATCATCAGCGCCGTCTCCATCTACAGGCGTAGGCGCGTCTTTACCGCCTATCACCAAGCTCCCAACATAAACTTTGAATTCATCCACAAGACCCTCTTTAAAAAAAGAACTTATGACTTCCCCGCCTCCTTC
>JAFDTP010000154.1 GCA_019594195.1 Thermoplasmata archaeon | reverse complement strand
GAAGGCGCATGATCGGGCTATCGCTTTCAAAGGGGATTGGGAGGAAGTGAAAGATGAGATTGACAGGCGAGAAAGCGAAGAGAATTAAATAAAGAAATGGTTTTCTTCAAAAGCTAATCGTTTTTCCTTTATGAGGTATAACTATATCGCCGTGTTCGTTTTCGAACATCTCTGGTTTTAAGGTATGTATAGGGACCAATTTTTTTGGTTTTATAGCATCAATCATTTCTTGAAGCTCGGGACCACATGCGTGTCCACTTGCGTGTATCTGTATAGGTTCATGATTTTCCTCTTCATTTATTCCAAAGTGTTCAAGCCAGTTCATCAATCTCTCTTCTGATAGTTTCATCTCTTCATTGAAAGGTTCGGATTGTGCTCTTACATAGATAGAACCTTTTGGAGGATCAATATCCACTATATTTTTAAATCTGTAATAATCTAGCTGTAGAACGTATTCTTCGGGATTTTCCTTTATATCTACTGCAGTCACACCTTTATCGAGGTGAGTTGTATCTTTGATATCACCTTTGTTGCTCCATTCCGAGACGGGTTGATCTCCAGCTTTGTGTTTTGACCTAGTGTAATCTCCACAAGAATACAGCATGCTATCACTTCTCTCAACAAAGACCTTCGCTCCGTCTTCATAGATACTTTCATCTAGTCTGGCCTTCAAGTATGCCAGTCTTGGGTCGAAGACTGGGGTTCTCCCCTCTTTTTTAGCAGCTCGTTTGACTGTTTCATATCTATCGAGATCTTTCCAAGCAAATCCTACCATCACCAATCCATCCGTATCAGATATGACTTCCGTCAGTTCTCTTTCAACCTGTTCTTCATCATCGGGTTCTTCTTCCTCGATCCTTGTTCCCTCACAAAGCATCACATCAGGTTTTAGATCTTCTAAGTAATTATGGATCTCAGTTGTGCTCCTTCCGTGGAATCTTAGGTCGCCTGTATATACGATTTGTTTATCTTCTGATTCTATTAAAGCAGAAAGGGCCCCGGGTACCGAATGATCTACCTTTACAGCTTCGAGCTCAATATCTTCTCCAATATCGGTCCTCTGTTTGTTCTCTAGTAATTTTTTCTCCCTTTTTTGTTCCTCCCTAGTATCAATTTTAGGTTCCCCTGGAAAATAAGCTCTAGAACCGTATCTATCGATATATCTTCTCTCTATATCTACAAGATCGCCGTCGAAACCCGTCAAATTACCAATATCTTTTATTGCTTCCATCAATTTAGATGTAGTCGGAGAACAAGCTAACGGCATATCACCCAAGTAAGGCGCATATCCACAATGGTCGAGATGAGCGTGAGAGATGAATATCGCATCAGGAGTCCACTCGTCATTTGATTTTGCTTCTTCGTAGCTCTTAAGATCGCATTCCCACAATGGTTTAGAAGGGGATTCTTCTATTTCCTTCAATCCTTCTGGCTGCATTGCATCTTTTCTGTAAATCCCATCTATTTCAGGTAGAAGTCCTAGTTTCAGGAGATCGTGAAACTTTGAATTTGATCTAGGTTGCAGATACTCTTCAAAGAATTTACCCTCTTCTCCAAAGTTGAGTCCGAAATCTAAAAATATGGACGAATCTGCCAATTCTAAGAGTACCTTGTTCCCTCCTATGGTATTTACTCCACCGTAGCAGGTTATAGAATTCAAGTGTTTCACCTACTCGCTTAGGTCATTAGGATTAAAAGATAAAATATTTTCCTACTCATCGAACTAAAATTCAATTCATTACTTCTCTTACGGACGATGAAACTTTTACCGCTTCTTTTATTGCTTTATCGATCTCGCTATTTTTATCGAACCTTGCCTTAACCTTACCTCTGCCGAATTCATCGTCTTGCATACTAGGCCATATACCTTGTAATCCACAACCGGCACCCTTCAATTTTACGTACCCAAATATTTGTGCAGTGTATCTCAGGAGAAGATACAGATTTTGATGATTTATGTTAGCTTGAGAAGGATCAGGTTGTTCTAGAAGAACAAAATCTACATCGAAATCTTCGATCTTTTCGGGAAAATCCTTCTCAAAACCTAGGAGTATAGGCTTCTTTTTCGTTTCTCCCTTGGAATCTTCGTATTCCTTGATTATGCGCAGGTCTCTCACTTCACTATCATCGACATAATCTTCATCGCCGTGAAAGATACTCGTCATCTTCCTGTCGATATAGTCCATCTCAGCGTGGGCTAACTTTGCCTTCCTGCTGACGAGCTTGTACTGTTCATTGAAGTCTTGGAACTTTTTGCCGCCGACTTCGGCAAGTTTGTCGACTTCTTCCTTCTTGTATCTCTGGTTATATTTCTCTCTCACTTCGTTGGAGACCATATTGCTCAAGATCATTTCCATGTTACCTGAAAGACCTTCTTCTTCCAGAGCAGCTGTCAATGTAGAAGATACGAAGCTTTTATAGAGGACATTTGTATCAAAACACAGAGTAAAGTTTCCGATGTTTCCTTTCAACCTTCTGATCGTATGTAAAAGATCCTCTCCGAAATGTTCTAGGTCGAAAGCTCCAGATGCTATAAGAACGGTCCTCAAAGGATCCGTTCCGGGTATTTCATCCATCAAGTGGTTAGGCAATTTACTTCTCGCTTCTTCTACATTATTTTTGAAGGTTTCTAAATCGGTTGCGGGTTCACATATCCAGTTCGACCTTTGCAATTCAATATCGAAAATATCAGTATCCAAAAGTGGAGAATGAACGGAGAAATTCCTTTTATCTTTTAGGTAACAAAGGTTTAGAAGTATGTTTATTTGGGAATCGAGAAGGTCAATCTTTGACAAAGTGTTCACCTCCTGTCATCTCTAGGAGTTCCTGCCTCGGTAGAGGTATATCGAGATAGGGTCTCTTCGCAGCTTCGTCTACCTCATCGATATAGAGATAATACACGTCTTCGATATCCCTCTTCATCGCTTGAACTAGCGATCCGCTCGCCATGAACTTTCTAGCTGGCGTGATGTCAAGGACGATTTTGTTTTCCTCGGATTCTGCCATTATTTCTTCCACTATATTAGCCGGGCACATCAGATCGAATCTTTCTTCCACTTCGTGTTTTTCTATGGTGCAGTCTATCTCTTTGATT
>JAFDTP010000183.1 GCA_019594195.1 Thermoplasmata archaeon | reverse complement strand
GAAGGTTGGGTTTTGATCAGGCCATCGGGTACTGAACCCAAATACAGGATATATGCTGAATCCCCTGATAAAGAGACGACTGAAAGGTTGGCTGAGGAACACCGCGAGAAGATAGAAGAGGTATTGGACTCGATCCGATGAACGTATGACAATATATGTAAACCATAGAAACTTTTAAATAATTTGCAAAACCTAGTATAGTTGTCGGACGTTCTGTCGGACGTTTACGGCACTATAGTGGGATAATAATGCGCCTGAGAAAAACAAAGGATCGGGATCCTGCAACGAGAAAATTAGAGGAAGAGGGCTTGTTGAAGTTTAAGAAAGAAAAAAAACGAGGATCAGCACTCAGGAAAGTAAAGCAGTTTGGAAGGATAACTTACGATTTTTGGAGCGGTGTTAAATACATAGTGGTTTTATCTGCCTTGTTATGGTGGATACCTCTTTTCGGGCCTATGCTCGCAGGATATGTAGGTGGTAGAAGGACAGGAGGGCCCAAGAAAGGACTGTTCGCATCGATAGTTTCTCTAGGTATAATCGCTTCCGCTTACTATTTGATAACACAAGGATACGTTCACTTCGCCATCGACTCTATGATCGAATATCCCGATAAATTGATAGGCATGGTGATGGGTCATCCTTTCTTTGGACCTTACCTAGCTTTCGTAGAACAATATTGGACAACGTTTTTTGATAGGGTTTGGGCTGGAGTCCCCTTCGATTCTAACAGTTATGTCTTGACAGTGATCTTTGCCTACATAGGCGGGATAATTTCACATGAAAAGAGGAAGGAGTTTTCCGATGGTATAAACTCGCTAGAGAGCGTTAAAGAGGAGATCTCATCGGTTCATCGTTATGCAAAGAATCCTATGAACGAAAGAAGAGCTGTTAATTCCGCTGGATCTTCAAGCTTACAGGAGATGAGACCTGTAAGATATTCTGGTAATAGGCATGAAAAACGGCAATCTGATAATGATACGGTTAAATTAAAGACAGTATCAGGAGCAAAAGGAGGCAACGGAAGCCGAAGAGAGAGTGCAGACAGAAGTGGACCTAGAGAAAACGTTCAAAAGGTATTCCAAGAGGAAAGTTCTGTGCCAAGATCTTCCGTCAGACATCATTCTTCTTCCAATGGAGATGACTGGGAATTCCTTTGAAGACATCTTGAGTAGTCCAAAAAACATCTTTTCATTCACTTTTGCTATATAAGGGGAAATGTTAATAAAAAAGAACGTAATCCAATCATTGGATGCCGGGGACTAATTCCGTGGACAATAAATCTGAATCGTCTTTCATCGATCGGGAGGAGGAGTTGGAGGAGCTTTTACACTATAAAGATCTCGCGGCCTCAGGTAATGGGAAAGTTGTGTTGATCGAAGGAGAAACCGGCGTCGGAAAGACAAGAATAGCCGAAGAGTTCATCGAGAGGTGTAAAGAAGAAGGTTTTCATGTTTTGAGGAGTAAGTGTCTATATCATGAAAGTACCGAACCCTATCTTCCGTTTTACGATGCTTTGGAAGATCATTTAGCCGAAGAGGAAGAAGAATCATACGAAGAAGGTAATTTCGGTCCTGGTTTCGTTCAACCTAAAGTTTCTACATCATCTGAAACTACACCTATGGGTCTGATCGGTGGGAGAGGTATAGGGGATGAGGACCCTGCAGATATCTCTTTTAGCGATCAGCAGGAGATGATGTTCAACGAAGTATCTGAACTACTCATTGAACTGTCTGAAGTAGATCCTTTGATATTCTTCATGGACGATCTTCAATGGATCGATCAATCTTCAGCGCAGCTGATGCATCATCTGGGTAGGAAGATATCTGACGATAGGATATTGTTCCTTGGAGCCTATCGTACTGATGAATTGAAGTACATGGAAGAAGAACTCCCTATGAGAGAAACGCTCACAAGGATGAAAGAAGAAAATTTGATAGATAGTGTGAAGGTATCAAGATTTGATCAACCTTCTGTGGCGGATCTTTTGAGAGATATCATCGGGAAAGAAACTCTGCCTGATGATTTCATATGGACCATATATAGAGAGACTGAAGGGAATCCATTCTATATCGTAGAG
>JAFDTP010000197.1 GCA_019594195.1 Thermoplasmata archaeon | reverse complement strand
CTCGTGATATAGAAGAACAAAAACCACCTATGGACGTGAAGATAGGTTGGAGATCTGTTGGAGTCTATGGTAGAAGGATAGCTCTGTTGGGAAGTTTATTTTCTGATATAATAATGGAAGAGATGGAGAGGATGGATACCGACGTTGAAACAATAGTCGGCCTCGCGATCAACGGTGTACCTGCAGCCGTGATGGTTTCGGATCAACTAGATAGAGAATTCGCGATCTACAGGCCCCCTCACGAAAACAGAGGCGAAGGGGGAGGAACACTCGCTTCTAACTACGCAGGAGTCGAAGGAAAGAATATCGTGATCGTGGATGACGTTATAAATACAGGGGAAACCATGAAAGGGGCGGTCACAGATCTCGAAGAGGAAGGCGCGAATGTGAAATTGTGTACAGTTACGGTTAACAAAAATGGAAGAGATGATGTCCTTGGGGTACCTCTAAGGGCGTTGATCAGAGCTAGATTGATAGGTTGAAGGTTGTAAGATGCATTGGGCTGACGCAGAGATCAGAAATATAGATGCTGATAGACCATTGATAGCTACTGGTGAGGCTCCTTCTGGACCGATACATCTAGGGCATATAAGGGAGATATTGACAGGTGAAGCTCTCTCTAGAGCTTCAGGTGGAGACCTCGTGTTGATAGTGGACTCTTTCGATCCATTAAGAAGGTCTTATCCCTTCCTCGATGATTCATTCGAAGATCATATAGGTAAACCTTTGAGTGCTATACCTTGTCCCTGTGGTGAACACGATAATTATGCAGAGCATTTCATGGATCCATTCTTGGACTCATTAGAAGAACTAGGAGCCGAACTTGAAGTTATCTATGCTCATGAGATGTACGCCGAAGGAGAGTATGAAGAGGCTACTAGGATCATCATAGAGAAAAGAGATGAAGTGGCCGATATAATAGAAGAGGAAACCGGAAGAGAACTCGATGAGGAATGGTTTCCATACAATCCAGTCTGTTCCGAATGTGGTATGATCGATAAGAACAGGATATTAGGTTTTGAAGATCCTTACGTTATATATGAATGCGAATGCGGTCATGAAGGGAAAGCTGACATCAGAAGCGACGACGGAAAGTTACCTTGGAGATGTGATTGGCCAGCACGATGGTGGTTGTTAGGAATAAACTGCGAACCTTTCGGAAAGGATCATTCTGCCTCAGGAGGCTCTTGGGATACAGGTAAGAGGATCATAGAGGAGATTTTCGAAACGGAACCACCTCATCCCGTTGTTTACGAATGGATACAGTTGAAGGGTGAAGGACCGATGTCGTCTTCCACCGGCGTAGCTATAAAAACCGATGATATGTTGAACATGGTTTCTCCTGAAGTTCTACGCTTTTTGATAATGAACACTAAGCCGAGAACTCACATAGACTTTGATCCAGGTCTTGGACTTTTAGATTTAGTTGATAGATATGATGAGTGTGAGGAAGCATACTTTGAAGGGGACGACGAAGAGACGAAGAGGACTTACGAACTCTCTCAAGTCGAAAAGGTCCCCTCGGAGAAACCTCAGCGTATCCCTTACAGGCACCTGGTCAATCTTGTACAGATCTATGATGATACAGAGACGATATGGAACGTCGCGCAAAAGACCGGACAGATACGTGAAGATAAAAAAGCTGATCACGAACGATTTGAAGAGAGAGCTGAAAAAGTGAAATATTGGCTAGAGAATTTTGCTCCAGAGATGGTAAAATTTTCACTTGCGAAGGAACTACCCGATATAGAATTGGATGAGAAAGAAAAAGAGTTTTTATCCTCTTATGTTGAGGATATAGAAGGCAAAGAATGGGATTCTGAGATACTTCACAACTCAGTCCATCGAACT
>JAFDTP010000203.1 GCA_019594195.1 Thermoplasmata archaeon | reverse complement strand
TAGTAAATCACCACCTTCCTTGAGCGCAGATGAAAAAGGAGGATCGTCAAATAATACGACCGGAGCTGTCTCGGAAACGACTAGGTAACCTCCTGAACAGGTGCCCCAGCAGCAGTTCAAAAGCGAGCTAAAAACGCTGTTTGAAAACCTTAAAAAGCCTCCTTTCACGATCCTTTATGGATCCACAGCTGAAGGGAAGGCCACTTGGAAAAGTGATATCGATATCCTATTTTTAAAGGAAAAATGGGATGACCGCGAATCGATAATAAACATCATCTCCGATGTCAATATGGAGATCGAACATCAGATCAAACCTGAATTCAAAAACTTCGATCAATTCAAAAAACAGACAACTCTGATGGAAGAGATATTGAAAACCGTTGTGGAATATTTTGACAGCAATGATATCGAATACGTCTTGGTAGGTGGAATAGCTGTCATCGTCTATGGAAATCCACGGACTACAGTCGACCTAGACCTCGTGGTGAAGATCGATAAGGCTGAGATGAGGGATTTTGCTGCTTATCTTCAAAGGGAAGGATTTTTTTCTGATGTTGATGATATGAAGCAGGCCTTTGAGGATCAGACACATTTTTCTGCAGAGGAAAGGGATTCTCTTTTCAGACTCGATATAAAAGGTGTTTATGATCAGAAGGATAAGGTGACTTTAAAGAACCGTAAAAAAATAGAATTCGAAGGTATCACCATGTATGTAGCATCCCCTGAAGATACTATCGCCAATAAGCTGTATTACGGCAGCGAGCAGGATATAGAAGACGCGGAGGGTATCTACGTTCGACAGGAGGATGAGTTGGACTACGGATACCTTGAAGAGAGATGTGAGGCGTTGGAAGTTATGGATGAGTTGAGGGATATGGAAAAAGAGATAGCGGAGTTTATGTAAGGATAGTTGCTCTGAACGAAGATAAAAACAAGATACTCTTCGGCGAGTGTAAATGGTCGGAGAACGTCAACCCCAAGGCACTCTATCACGACCTGAAAGATAAGAAGAAAGAAGTAAGATGGAGAAATAAGAACAGAGAAGAAGAGTTCGTGCTCTTCGCTAAATCTTTCCAAAAAGAACTTTCACGAGAAGACCTGACCTGCATCGACTTGAAGATGATGGAAAGTGCTATGGGATGAAAGCAACCAACATGAAAGGTCATTATCGTGATAATGATGTTCACCAGGAATATATATCAGAACTTACTCGTGAGTAAGTAAAAAGGATAACTTACTTTCAACAAGCTACGAATTTATCTCGATGCAAGGATCCGCATGTGCTGATGTGAATACATCCCCAAGTATAGGTAGTGATGGAACAGTGTATATAGGTTCAAAGGGTGAAAAATTATATGCTATCGGAGGAGTCGATGAGAAGGAAGAAATCACAGACGATACCGAAGATGAATCTGCTACCCCTGGATTTACCATACCGATACTGCTAATCAGCATCTTTTTGTTGTCGATAAACTCCAGTAAATTGTAACTCAACCACATATTGTACAATTAAACAACACACTTCGTAACACACCTACAAAAATCCGAAACCACCATGTTATCACCCCCACTCTTGTATAAAACAGATCAGTCTATTTTAGATATTTCTTCACAACTATCCTTACATCAATTCCGCTATCTCTTTTTCCATATCCCTCAACTCATCCATAACTTCCAACGCCTCACATCTCTCTTCAAGGTATCCGTAGTCCAACTCATCCTCCTGTCGAACGTAGATAC
>JAFDTP010000067.1 GCA_019594195.1 Thermoplasmata archaeon | reverse complement strand
TCTCCACTGACTTCTCCGATCTCATTCTCGTACTCGTCGTATGCTGTGGCGGTATAAGTGATGTTCATTCCTGCTTCGATCGTATCTTCTTCCGGTCCTATCTCTATACGGTCAGCTTCGGCAGGCACAACGGTGACCGTTACTGGTTCGGAAGATACATCTTCGTATGTGGACACAACTTCATAATCTCCCGCTCTTCTCCTATTGAATACACCTCTTGTAGCGTTCTCCCACTCAAAATCCGTCCTATCGTCAGTTATCAGCTCATCTCCCGAATGAGCTTCCGCCTTGAAATTTATACTCTCGCCTGCCGTTATCATTTGATCCTCAGCCGGATCTGTTATCTCAACTTCATCTACATCCGCTTCGTCAAATTCAGCGGTTACCGCATGATCTCCTTCCATCGTCATGTTGGTCTGCTCAGCTGTCGGATCTTCTATCGTTCCGGTGTCACCAGTCCACTCCAAAAAGTGATGGTCTTCATCCGCTACAGCCTCAAGACTTACTACTTCGCTAGAACTGTATTCGAAGGTGCCTTCTCCCGGATCTACAATACTACCACCAACTGTCGAATCTGTTGTGAGTGTAAGGGTATCCCCACCAGGTTCCTGAACCGGGCCAGCCTCTTCAGAGGCCTGACCGACTTCGTCTTCCGCTTCTACAATATACCACCACAACGTGTCGTCCGCAGTACCTCTTCCTTCATCCACATATTCGTAATCTACAGAACCATCTGCATCTACTGTAGCGATGATTTCGTAAGGTCCTGCTTCATCTTCGCCTTCAGATCTGTACACGTTGTAATGAGAAATTTCGTCCGGATCGTCTTCACTCGCATCCCAATTGATCAAGTTGTCTTCTGTTCCATCACCATCTAAACCTTCAGCAGTTATGACTATATTATCTACGCGCCAGCCTTCGCCTTCTAAGCCATCCCAAGCTTCTACGCCGGCTTCCCAACGAAGGTGGATCGTTTCACCTGCATATCCGGTCAAATCGAAGGCGGCTGATTCCCAACCTACGTTCTCTCCACCCCATCCTTGTTCTCCACCGAGAGGATTTTCAAATTCATCGTTTATTTCTCCATCATAACCTTCACTAGGATGGATCAGTTCGAAGTCATTATCTAGATCTGCATCAGATATCTTTAAGTTGCCAGCATCGTACAGATCATCGTCTCCAAAATCCCGCCAGTGATCAAAAGTCAATTCAACGTCTTCGGCTTCGCTGGGTATCTCTATCTCGGGAGTGGTCAATGTACTCAACATACCATGATCTTCGACTTTGTCGAACTCACCATCACCGAAGTCCCAGGAGTTGTCTCCTACGGCAGAATCGTGCTGTCTTATATCCCATTCGCTCGCTTCATCATGGGATTCATCCATCGTGTAGCCCTTCTCCTCTGTGGCATCATCTTCAAATAAGATCCCCTCCTCCTCAGCATGATGTTCAACATCAAGATCCGTGGGGGGATCAGGCGGGGTCCCCGATATCGTGAACTGTTCACTCTCGTCTTGACCGCTGTAACCTTCTGTATCTGTAGCAGTCACTTGAACTACAGCCTCGTCCGATGTTTCATCAGGTATCTCCCAATCATAACTGCCGGTATCATCTATATCGTCGGCTAAAACTTTGAAAGAAGCACCACCGTCTGTACTGTATTCGATATCTATTGAATCGATAGGATAGTCACCCTTTTCAGTATCCCATTCGATAGTCTCCATATCTGTGTATTCCCAACTCTCTCCTCCTTCGGGCCTAGTTATTTCAACAGATGGAGGAATCGTATCTAGAGTTAAATCCTCGCGTCTTCCCCATTCATCTCCTGCTGTAAAACCTACACTAGAGTCTTCACAACTAACAGTGAATTGATCTCCTTGTTCATATCCCTCGTCGACAAGATTCCCAAAATTGAATTCGTAATATCCGTTTTCATCAGTGTAGATGGAAAGTGTTTCCCCCGTATCTTGATGTTCTACTTGAACTTCAACATCGCTGACCTCATTTCCTGAGCTGTCTTCTATAGTCCCATATACTAGGTAAGGACTAGGAGGTTGCAAGTGTTGACTACCATCTCCAAGGTCCGTATCAGCGATCCTAGCTTGATAGACCAACGAATCGTAAACGTCTTGATTGATGTCCATGATGTATTCTTCGTCTGGATAGAACCCATCCATACCATCCTCGGGCGTATAAAGTTCATAACACAAGCTGGTCGCTCCGGTCTCATCATAGACCCAATCATATGAACCACCTGGTGCGGAATAACCTATCTCTTCTCCTGGTTGACCATAGCTGTACTGTTCACTATCATCTCCTAGAAATGAAGTCATAGAGGTCATATCATCAGCCATGTCCCGGTACCAATCATCATGTGGGGATGGATCAGAAGTGTGGGCCCATGGTATCAATAGAGTCCCGTAATGGCTGTGTAAATCCTGAAAAGAATCTATATCTTTATCTAAAATAAAATCCCGGATGTGTTGATTTTCATATTCAGAGAAAGGTGATTCTCCTCTATAAGTGTCACTTGAGGGGTCATCATCACCACTCTCCCAATCTATATCCCAATTCCTGTTCAGGTCGGTCCCGACATCGGTTGAACCGCCGACGGACTCGTTCCTATTTTTTCGCCATCCCTGGGCCTGATTTAAATCACCCTCGCCATCGTATATATATCCATCTGGGTTGACCATCGGCGCTACGTAGATCTGCCTATTGTCCACCAACCATGTAATGGTCTCGTTGGAACCGTACCCCTCCACCAATCTCCATAGATAATAAGCCGCTACTTGATTTGTAGACCACTCTCTTGTATGGAGGTTACCAATTATGAATACGCTTGGCTCGTCCTGTTGCTCTTCAACATCATCAGATACCTTGATAGTCCATATATCTCTACCTTCCCAAGACTCCCCAAGATGTATCTTTTGAGTTATATCTTCATTTTCTTCTACCAGGTCATCATACCAATCGTGCAGTTGCTGTACAGAAGGATACTCTTCAGAAAAAGGGTAACCATCTTCGAAAACCTCTTCATCTAGCCCTGTATCTACATCTAGCCCTCTATTTGCACTTTCATCTCTTGCTGGAGATACAGCACTAGCGGAAAAAATAGATGCGATCAAAATCAAACATAAAACAACGCTCAGAGACTTTGATATCTTATGCATTTTTTAACCCCGGGAAAGTTAAGTCATTTGCAACTCTCCAATCCTCATAAATAAGGTTTTATTAGTGTTTTTCCACTATAAAAAATGATTTTTAAGATGAAAAGGTTTTGAAGGTACGATGTCCTCGTCAGTCACGCATCTTATAACTCAGTACCGAATCCCTTATCGCCTTCGTTTCGTCGACCCGTCTGACCGCGGTGTTTTGAGGGGCTTCACCTATGACCTCTTCATCTTCATCCATGATCGACTCAATCGCTTCAGCAAAGCCATCTAGAGTCTCCTTCGTTTCCGTTTCGGTGGGTTCTATCATCAGGGCCTCGTCTACCAACTGTGGAAAATATATAGTAGGTGCGTGGAAGCCGTAATCTAAAAGGCGTTTAGCTAGATCCGTGGTCTTCAACCCTTTATCCTTCATCCTCTTACCGGACATAACGAATTCGTGTTTCCTGAGTTCACGGTAGGGTAGATCAAGATGAGGTTGAAGCTTCTTTCGGAGATAGTTGCTGTTCAGCACCGCTCTTTCGGTGACTTCCTCTAGACCATCTTTTCCCTCGTATTTTATGTAAGTATAAGCCTTCAAGAGGACGAGCCAGTTACCATATATGCCTTTGACTCTTCCTATGCTTTTTTCTAGATCGTAGTCCAACTGATAAGTATCCCCTTCTTTCTCGACTATCGGAACGGGAAGATAAGAAGCCAATTCTTCATTGACGCCTACCGGACCGGAACCGGGACCTCCTCCACCGTGAGGTGTGCTGAACGTCTTATGTAGGTTGAAGTGCATTATATCGAAGTTCATAGCCCCCGGATCAGTCTTACCCATTATGGCATTCAAGTTCGCACCGTCATAGTAAAGAAGACCTCCTGCATCGTGTATTATCTCTGCGATCTCACATGCGTCCTTTTCGAACAATCCCAAAGTGTTGGGATTGGTTATCATGAATGCAGCGGTCTTCTCTCCAGCGGCTTCTTTTAAAGCTTCTAAGTCCATGCAGCCTTCCTTTGAAGGTATCTCGACAAGGTCATAACCCAACATAGATACGCTGGCAGGGTTAGTACCATGGGCAGTATCAGGAATTATGACCTCTTTCCTTTCTTCATCATTATCTTTATGATATTGATGTGCTATCATGAGGCCGGTGATCTCCCCATGAGCCCCTGCCGCAGGCTGTAAAGTTACAGAATGCATACCCCCCAACTCGGCCAACAGTTCTTGAAGTTCATACATTATCTCAAGGGTGCCCTGAACTGTATCTTCCGGTTGATAGGGATGTATACGGCTAGCCTTAGTATTAGAAGCGATCTGTTCGGTGAACTTTGGGTTGTACTTCATGGTGCAGGAACCTAAGGGATATAATCCCGTATCTATACCATAGTTCATCTGCGATAGGCGATTGAAATACCGGACGACTTCATGTTTAGGGATATCAGGGATGCCCGCAGCTTCTTCTCTCTTTATGTCGGATGGAAGAGGATTGTTTTCTATCTGCTTATCTTCACCCCTTTCTATCAAAAGCTCTTCATCATATCGCGCCTGCCTGTACTCGGAACTCATGCGACCACCTCCTTGAGAGTTTCTACCAAAACATCCATCTCCTCTTCTGTGTTCATCTCAGTCACAGCGACCAATATCAGATCGGGTAGAGATCTGAACTTCTCTTTTTTATCCAAAGCGACACCGGGTAGCACGTCCCTTTTCGAACACTTTTCGAAAACCTTTTCAGAATCTTCAGGTACTTTTACAGTGAATTCATTGTAAAATTCGCTATCGAAATATGGTGCCTCAAAACCTTCTATATCATCTATACGGTCAGCTAAATCATGAGCTTTCTCGTAATTTTCCTTTGCGATCTCCTCGATCCCAGTACCACCTCTGACATAGGTATAGGCCGCAGAAGCCAATGCCATCAGAGATTGATTGGTACATATGTTCGATGTGGCTCTTTCCCTCCTGATGTGTTGTTCTCTGGTCTGAAGCGTCATGCAGTAAGCCCTCTTACCTTCAGAATCCTCGGTTTCACCTATGATCCTTCCAGGCATCTTCCTTATGTAGTCCTCATGTGAAGCGAATATACCCACCGTTGGACCTCCAAACGAGGGCGGGATACCCAAAGGCTGGCTTTCACCTATTGCTATATCTGCACCCCAATCCGCAGGACTCCTCATAAGCGACAGAAGCATCGGTTCGCTCCCGACTACTAGAATACAGTCGTTTTCTTCCTTCAACTTTTTAAATGTATCTAGATCTCTTTCTAGAACGCCGAAGATGTTCGGAGTTTCCACATAAAAACCTAGAACATCTTCATCTAATTTGGACCTCAATTCGTCTCTATCGATCTTACCGTCATCGTCAAAAGAGACTTTTTCTATATCTATATCTGAACCTCTAAGATAATTATCCAACACAGGATCCTTATCCCAATGTATATTTTCTGGTATCAGGAACTTACCCCCTTTACGCTGTATCCTGCTAGACATCAGGACGGCTTCTGCCAAAGCCGTGGGATGATCATACATGCTGGTATTCACCGCACCCAAACCTGTCAATTCGGCTATCAGGCTCTGATATTCGAAAAGCGCCTGGAGAAGCCCCTGGCTAATCTCGGCTTGATACGGCGTGTAAGAAGTGTAAAACTCAGATTGGCCTATTATCTCACCTACCGCTGCGGGAACGTAATGATCGTATATGCCCGCACCGAGGAAAGATACTAGTTCGTCTAAATCCTTATTTTTATCCAACTTACCCTTCACCTCTGACATGACCTCTCTCTCAGAAAGTCCCTCCGGTATATCTAGATCAGTTCTTATCATCTCAGGGATATCCTCGAAAAGCTCTTCTTTATCTTCCAGCCCCAAGAAATCTAGCATCTCGTTTTCCGCTGACATCTGCACACCGCTTTAGGTAAAGATAAGATGGTAAAAAGATTTTCGTGATTAGTAGAATTATCGAGCTAGATAGGAAGAAGATACGAGGCCGATGGATGAAAATCTTTATATAGAACATCAATAATCGTTCGAATACCTAATTATAAGGTGAATACATATGATGGGAAATCAACCAATTGTACTTTTAAAAGAAGACACGGAAAGAGAGAGAGGCAAAGACGCTCAGAAGAACAATATCGCAGCCGCTAAGGCGATAGCCGACGCGGTCAGAAGCACTTTGGGTCCAAAAGGTATGGACAAGATGTTGGTCGACAATCTTGGTGACGTAGTGATAACCAATGATGGTGCTACTATCCTTGACGAAATAGATATCGAACATCCCGCAGCCAAGATGGCAGTGGAGATGGCAGAAAGTCAGGACGATGAATGCGGTGACGGAACAACTACGGTAGTTGTACTAGCAGGAGAATTCCTAAAACTAGCTGAAAACCTGATAGAACAAAATATACATCCAAGTGTTATCGCTAAAGGTTTCAGAAAAGCATCTCAAAAGTCCAGAGAGATACTCGACGAAAACAAGATAGAGATCGACATAGACGATGAAGAAAAACTAAAAGAGATAGCGATGACCGCTATGACCGGAAAGGCGATAGAAGGTGATAGAGAAAGACTCGCTGATCTCACTGTAGAAGCCGTTAGAAAAGTCGCTGAAGAGGAAGACGGAGAATATATAGTAGACATAGATAACGTAAAAGTCGAGAAAAAAGCAGGCGCTAGCGTGGACAAGACAGAATTGATAGACGGTATCCTGTTAGATAAAGAAAGACCTCATGCCAACATGCCTTCTGAGATAGAAGGCGCAAAGATCGCACTTCTGAACTCCGCACTAGAGATAAAAGAAACTGAAGTAGACGCAGAGATAGAGATCACAGACCCAGATCAGCTCGAACAGTTCGTTAACAAAGAAGAAGAAAGTATAAAAGAGATGGTCGATAAAGTGAAAGCTTCTGGTGCTAACGTACTGCTATGCCAGAAAGGAATAGACGACCTTGCTCAGCACTATTTAGCTAAAGAAGGGATATTCGCCATAAGAAGAGTCAAGAAATCCGATATGGAGAAACTTTCAAGAGCAACAGGTGGAAACATAGTTACCAACTTGGGCGATCTTAGTGAAGAGGACCTTGGTGAAGCTAAAGCCGTCGCTGAAAGGATGATAGGAGACAGCCAGATGACATTCATAGAAGACGGAGATAAAGGAAAAGCCGTATCACTCATCCTCAGAGGCGGAACCGATCATGTAGTCGATGAACTAGATAGAGCGGTACACGACGCCCTCAAAGTTGTAGGAGTCGCGATAGAAGATAGAGCTATCCTACCCGGTGGAGGAGCCGTGGAGATAGAACTCAGGAACAAACTGAAAAGCTACGCAGGAAAAGTCAAAGGAAGAGAGCAGCTAGCGATAGAGGCGTTTGCTAACGCTCTTGATGTGATGCCAAGAACACTTGCTGAGAACGCTGGTCTAGACGGTATAGACGTACTCATGGAGTTGAACAACGCTCACGAAGAAGAAGGACTCAAGAAACACGGTATAGAGATCGTCAGCGGTGATGTTTCAGACATGACCGAGGCCAAAGTTGTAGAGCCTTTGAGAGTCAAATCTCAGGCCATAGAAGCCGCTACAGAAGTCGCTAACATGATCTTGAGGATAGACGACGTCATCGCCTCCAAAGGTGGAGGAGATGAAGGCGGCGAACCACCAGCCGGCGGACCCGGCGGCGGAATGCCCGGCGGGATGGGCGGCGGAATGCCCGGAATGATGTAAAAACGGTGAATACCACTGAAAAATCTTTCAAAACCCTTTTCTCATCTTTCAAATTTTGATAAAAAGGTAATCATCTTTCAGGATCGATCTTCTGCTTTAACAGTCTATCGACATCGGAAAGAACATCTGCAGGACTGCGTTCAGCATCGATTATCTCCCATCCATGCTTTTTTGCTAGATGAAGGTAATTCTCTCTGACCTTTTTAAGAAAATCTATCCTCTCGTATTTACTCATCCTCTCCCTATCTTTGATCCTTTTCAACGATATCTCGGGACTTATATCGAATAAGATAGTAAGGTCCGGCTTCAGGATGAACGGCATCTGAACAGATTCAGTATAATCCAGAGATATCTCGTCACTAGCCGCCTGATATGCCGAGGTTGATCCCCAATATCTGTCACATATTACTATATTTTCACTCTTCAGTTCCTCTTCGATCTCCTCTGTATGTTCCACTCTATCAGCCAGATACAAGAATAGGTCTTTGTAGGGACTATTATCCCTGTTCGCTGCTTTTTTTGCCAATCTACCCGGTTCTGAATCTGTAGGTTCCCGGGTATAATGATAGCCAGGATGATCTTTCTTTATAGATTCTATAACACTAGATTTTCCTGACCCGTCTATACCTTCTAATACTATAAATTTTGACATCAAACAAAAATTGAAGACCTACAAAATAGTTTTTCGGTTTGAGAGGACAGTTCAAAAAGCATTAGATTTAAGTACATGCAGTCACTAAGCGGTGTGATGACAGATAATAGACCCCTCACGATCCTGAACAACAACCTTGGAAACAACGTAATAGTTGAACTCAAGTATGGGAAGGAATACAGAGGCAAACTAGACGGCTATGATCCACATCTCAACTTGGTCATGGAAGATGTCAAGGAGTTCATCAACGGAGAGAAGACCAGGGAGATGGACGAGGCTCTCGTGAGAGGAGACAACGTTGTCTATGTATCACCATAGGTTTGATAAACATGGCTAAAGGTACTCCATCTCAAGGAAAAAAATCATCTGGTAAAAAACATATCAAGTGCAGGAGATGCGGCAGTAAATCTTACAACATAAATAAAGGGTTCTGTGCATCCTGTGGCTTCGGAAAGTCCGCTAAAAGAAGAGATTACAACTGGGCTAAAGATCATTGAACAGTAATAAAAAGTTGTTTTAATTATTCTCTTTAGTTGGAATTTCAATTACTGCTTGTTATTTGATTTATAATTCTTTATAGTGAAAGACACGACTTTTTGTGTCTTTTACTAGTTCTAGAGGACTAACGTCCTCATCTCCCTCGAAGCAAGTTCTTGGGATCCTAGAGGACTAACGTCCTCATCTCCCTCGGAAGGTATTCCTCGCGATGTGAAGTTCGTAACTTAGTTCAAAACACTGAGGAATCAAAAGATTCCTCATGGCATAGGAATCTCAGATTCCTATTTAGTAGGAATTTGTGCTAAATTCCTACGGTCTTAGGAAAGTGACCTTTCCTAAAAGAAGTTACGAGTTCCCT
>JAFDTP010000022.1 GCA_019594195.1 Thermoplasmata archaeon | reverse complement strand
GGTGGGATTCGAACCATCGGAATCAAAGATTCCAACTTACGAATACCACCAAAAAAGCTGGGGGTGGGATTCGAACCATCGGAATCAAAGATTCCAACTTACGAATACCACCAAAAAAGCTGGGGGTGGGATTCGAACCCACGGGAAACCGCTCTGCAGGCGGTCACATTAGCCACTCTGTCACCCCAGCAAGGGGATTGAAAATAAAAAGAGGAGCGCTATAACTTTTGTGGTGTAGATAAAGGATTTTCGCTATTTTTGATTTGGCATTATTAAAATGATTCTCCTTTGTGTGGAGAGGGACTATATGAAGAAGATTTACCACGAAAACCAAACTTGTCTCTAGAGAGATAAAGAAGGATCAGCGCCAATACAGATAATATACTACCTAGATAATAAGGCCCTATGGTGAGGATCCCGATCAATGAAGCTATCAAAGTAACACCCCAATATACACGTTTGAATGCACATATAGATCCAACAAGTAAGATACCACCAAATATGAAAAGTAAGATACCACAAACTTGATTATCATCGAATGAAGCATCTACATCTCCGATAACATCTTCACCGTGATAAAAAATACTCCCTCCTGAAATAAAAGCAATCAAAAGTACGATGATCATCAAAACTCCAGCTATAACTGGCATATAGCTTTTTCTAATTCCGATTGAGTCTTCCATTCTAACATCGTATATCCTAGTTTACAAGCCATATATATTTTTTTGATTATAGAGATTTTCGCTAGCTAGCCTTCTTCATTTCTTCGTTTCAATGCGGCCTGATAAGTGTTCTCTAAGAGCGATAAAACGGTGGTCGGTCCAACACCACCGGGTACAGGCGTTATCTTTTTTGCTTTTTCTTTACAGGCTTCGTATTCCACGTCACCGACCAATTCTCCACTATCTAGCCTATTCATACCTACATCTATTATGACAGAATCTTCAGCCATCATGTCTTCCGTGATAAGATGGGGGACGCCCGCCGCAACTATCAATATCTCCGCTTCTTTAGTATGTTCTTTCATATCATCGGTGAACTCATGAACAACGTGTACTGTCGCATCCCTATTCAGTAGTGTTATAGCCATGGGCTTACCTACTATATTGCTGTGGCTCACCACGCAGACCTCTTTTCCCTTCAACTCGATATCTTCATAATCCAGCATGGTAAGTATCCCTTTAGGTGTACAGGGGACGGTATCTTCAACACCGATCATCAACTTTCCTAGATTCGTCGGATGGAGTCCTTCTACGTCCTTCACAGGTTCTATCTCCTCGATCAGATTTTGGGCTTCCATATCTCCAGGAAGAGGCATCTGGATCAATATGCCGTCCACGCCGTCGTCCTTGTTCAGTTCATGTATCTTATCGATCAAAGTCGTCTTTTCCACATCTTCAGGATAGCGGTGTGTTTCAGTTTCAATCCCGACTCTCTCGCACCCTCGGTTCTTAACACCTAGGTAAACTTTTGATCCCTCATCTTCTCCAGCAAAAATAGTGTGCAGTTCAGGCGAGACCTCCATATCTTCGATCTTCTTTTTCAATACAGCTTCTCCCTCGTCGGCTATCTTTCTGCCGTCGATCTTTTTTCCGCACATACTCAATCCTCCGGCGCCCAATCGGGATATTCGGGATCTTCTATATCATATTGTTTGTAAACTTTTATATCTATCACTGGGGTATCGTCAAGAGCATCTAGACCCTTTACGATCAATTTGTTTCCATCTCGCTCTAAGAGTTCACATACAGTATAAGAAATAGGGTTGGGCCTAACAGGGGCACGAGTGGCAAAAACGCCTGTCAAGGGGATAGATCTGTCACCCATTGGATGAACCTGTAGTACCTCTCTGTCACTCTTATCGAACCAACATAGTATAGCTATATGAGAATTTTCTTCGATGCCCAAAAGTGCATCTTCGTATTGCTCAAAAATCTCGATCTCTGAAGCATCTTCTTTGTAATTTTCCGGGACTTTAGATTCATAGTTATTAGTAACTGTGCCGATCATCTTAAGTCCGATATCCTTGATCTCATCAGGTTCCATAATATATGAAAAGAAAAGAGAATTTAAAACAGTTCCGGCTCGGAGAATGGAAAGTTCTTACTCTTTTATCTTTACCGCCTTTTCAGCACCTTCGTCCATGCCGTCGACGATGTCATAGCCTGCGTCTTTGAGCATCTTCTTGGCCTTTTCCTCATTGGTCCCTAACATCCTAACTACGGTAGGCTTATCAGGATCATAGTCGATGATACCCTGAGCGATCTTATCACACTGTGTTATGCCGCCGAAGATATTCAAATATATGGAATTCACACCTTCTTTCATATCGATTATCTCCAAAGCATGTTTAGTATCTTCAGCATCTGCACCTCCGCCTAGATCCAAAAAGCATGCAGGTTCACCTCCAAATTCAGCAACCGAATCAAGAGTTGCCATGACCAGTCCAGCACCACAGCCGACTATGCCGATATCTCCTTCTAGGTCGACATAAGCGAGATCATATTCTCTTGCTTTCTTTTCCCTTTCAGTCACTAGCTTACTCTCAGCTTTCTCAAAATCCTGCCTGTACAGTGCGTTGTCGTCCATGTTGAAAACCGCATCTATAGCTAGAAGCCCATCGGGTGTTGAAACGAGTGGGTTTATCTCGGCGAGTTCAGAGTCATAATCATTAAATGCCTGGGCAAGTTTTTTAGCTATCTTCGCCATGCTAGAAAGTTCGTCACCTTCCAAACCTATAGAGTCGGCGAGATAAAGTGCTTCATATCCTCTCAGACCCATGACGGGATCTATCGGCTTCTTAGCTATTTTATCCGGATGTTCCTCAGCGACCTCTTCTATGTTCATACCGCCTTCAGTGCTCATGATAAGTGTAGGTCTTTTGTTCTCCCTGTCCATCACCATCCCCACATAATATTCGTCTTCTATCTCAGCCTGCTCGGCAACAAGTACCTTTTCGACTTCTAATCCTCTTATCTCTTTGCCGAAAAGTTCTTTAGATTTTTCGATGGCCTCATCTCTATCTTCAGCAAAGAGGATACCACCCGCTTTACCCCTCTTCCCAACAGTCACTTGAGATTTGAGAACTACGGGTTTCTCAACGTCTTTTATCTCTTCCGGCTCCTCTATCAGATAGCTGTCTGCAACTGGGATACCATAATCTTCAAAAATTTCCGCCGCCTGATACTCTTGGAGTTTCATGATTGATACCTCTATACACAATTAGGTCGTAAATCGTGTCGGGTATAAAATAGTTACGCGCTAGGAGGACTAGACGAGATTAGAGGGGGTGTTTCGCAAGCTTTTTATGGGAGTTATTTCTATCTGTTATCTGCTCAAAGGACCAGTCGACTCTGGTAATCGAACATTACTACTTTCGACTGACCCTTCACTCGCAAAAAGCTCGTTCAGGGCCAGTAGATACGTTAGTAATCGAACATTACTACTTTCGACTGACCCTTCACTCGCAAAAAGCTCGTTCAGGGCCAGTAGATCAGTTGGAAGATCGCCACCTTGGCAACGCAATAAATTTTCGCTGAAATGGTGGAGGCCCGGGGTTCGAGTCCCCGCTGGTCCACTCTTTCTTCCTTTTTAAAGAATGTCAGTAGATATCTTCGTAGCGAAGATAAACTAACCAATTTTTATATATTCTAAGTTATATTTATGTAACCATGGAAGAATCTGCTGAAGATAGAAATGACGTATATGTTGAGGAGGTCAGTTGTTCCAATTGTTCTTTTCACGGAGAAGTCAAAATCGAAAGAGGAAAGAGTAGAGAAGAAACAGATTGCCCACGCTGTGGAACAAGAAATCTGAGAAAGTCAGTCAGAGGTACTGTGAAAAGTGAACTCGATAACTTATTGGGATGAACCGCCTTGAACATGGACTCTAATGATGCGATAACACATCTTAAATCAGGATCATATATTCTCTCCAACGATCATAAGTGATTATAGTTCACGGCTTCAAATCGGGACCATCGTTCCATTCAATTCCGGTTTGACTGGGGTGTTTTTTTCCAGATAGTCTCTCAAAGCCTGTACCGCAGAAATATCCATCTCTCTTCTATTTTTCCCGTACTTCGCAGGAACGCCCTGCGTGGTCACAAAACTCACCTCGTAGGTCTTATCTTTATGTAATCTCTCATCTCCAACGAAAAACTCCTGTATCCTCTTACCTCTAGGATTCTCGACTTTGAAATACACGTTCAAGCCATAACACCGCTTCACATAACCCCCCATCTGATGATAAGGATTTCTCGAAAAGGTCAGTTCGAGATCCTCTTCTATCATATCCCAGACCTCTTGACCGGTCATCTCGCACTTAGATACGGGTGGATTCACAGGTATAATCCGCCATAGATCTTCAACAGTCACGTCGCCAGGAGGTATAGGAGAACCATAACGCCAGCCATTGGAAAATGCCATCTCCGCTCCACTCGCCTCGATCATAGCCTTCAAAAGTAAATTGTCCATCGTGGTCTCCAGAACTCTATCTCTAGCCAAGCCTATCTCCGTCTCACCTACGACTTTTTCCAACATATCCCTGTATGGTTCTTTAGCATCTTCTACCGATGCCTGTACCTCATCATCAGGTTCTATATCTTCATTTATCTTCACCAATTCGTGTTCATATCCTTCTATAGAACCATCTTCAACTCTCAAATCCAATCTACCTATAAATGAACCGTGACAGCCCGACTGAATGACCAGTGTTCCGTTCACCTTAACAGGTTCATAGACCCTGTTGTGAGTATGTCCGCTGATCAAAACGTCTACCCCGTCTATCTCTTTGACCAACTCCAACTCCTGTGGATATCCTAAATGTGCGAAAAGCACGACCAGATCAACTTCTTTTTCTTCTTTTAGTTCTCGTATATATCTAGGCAGCTCTTCCTTACCTAGAGTAAAATAGATACCTTCACTGAAATGATCAGGCATGGTCTTGTCCACTATAGTCGCGGCGATACCTATCAGACCGATCCGCACATCCTTTCTCTCCACCACCTTATACGGGTCAAAAACCAATTCATCGCTATCTTCATAGTAGCAATTGATAGCCAAAAGCGGATAGTCCAACTTCTCAGCGATAGAATTCAAATGATCGGGACCGTAGACAAAGTCCCAATGTGCGGTCCAAGCATCGAATCCAATCCTGTTCAATATAGGCACCATAGCTTCTCCTTCACTATCAACTACAGGAAGAGTTCCGTGGATAGTATCTCCGTTGTCAAGGGTTATGACTCCTCTAGGATTCTCCTCTCTCACCCTTTTGAAATAGGTAGTTATCCTGCCGTAGCCGCCTAGCTTCTTGTACTTCTTTTCCCCATCCTCCCAAATATACTCGTCATGCAGGTCTAGATATGCGTGACTGTCGTTCATCTGCAGTATGGTGAGATCTTTTTCTTCCGACATACTTCACACCTTTATATAATTCCAGCCTTCATCCTGCTTTTCAACCAGCTCTCCAACCCCAGAAGGCACTATCTCAGCCAAATCTAAAATCTCGTCTTCCGAGAAATCTAGTGCAGATAAGCTGTTGGAACAAACGGAGAATTTCACACCCTTTTCCAACAGATAATCCAATTTCCGTTCATGTTCGCTGCCTTTCAACATCATATTGACGCCGTCGCCGTTCATCAACAACTCGATCTCAGTATTTTCTTCACCGAGATATTTTATCAGATTTATAACATTAGATATAGCAGTAACAGCTTTTTCCTCATCATGGAGATGAAATATCACCTTTTTCTCAGTCAAAATCATCAACCCATTTTCACAAGCGTTACAATCTAAAAAAATGTTCCGATACCTACTGAAAAAAGTAGCGATTCAGAAAAAATAAAATAGATGGGGGGCATACACAGATTTAAATGAACAGACCAACAATCGACGAGTATTTCATGGCTATGGCCCATCTCGTTTCTGAAAGATCTACATGCCTCTCTAGAAAAGTGGGTGCAGTGATGGTGAAAAACAAGCAGGTCCTCAGCACGGGATACAATGGAGCGCCGAAAGGACTCTCTCACTGTGAAGAACTGGGAGGATGTATGAGAAGAGGCGACATCCATCCGCCGTACCTCGATATCTTTCTCGAGGAATACAAAAAGAACGAGGACGTCGATAAGGACAAGATGATGGAAGAGATAGATTTCTTCCCGAACAAGGGCGAAGGTGTAAAATCGGGGAGAAGACACGAACTCTGCCGCGCGGTCCACGCGGAGCAGAACGCTATAATCCAGGCTGCTGTCTCAGGGGCCAGCATAAAAGGAAGTACTCTTTACTGCACCACCTATCCCTGCGTCGTATGCGGTAAGATGCTGATAAACGCGGAGATAAAAGAGATTGTCTATGGTGGAGATTATAAAGACTCGCTTTCAGAGAACATGTTGAAACAGAGCGATATAGAAGTGACAAAGTTCGATGGCGATAAAAAAGATATGCAGGAAACGATAGTAAAATACCTAAAAGAAAAAGAAAAATAAATGATTTTTATAGGCTCAATGCATCGACCGGACAAACGTCGACGCAGTTGCCGCAGTCGATACACGTGTCTTCGTCCACTACTGCTACTTCCTCAACGGTAAAAGCGTCAACAGGACATTCTTCTTCGCACTGAGCACAGGCTACGCAAGCATCTTCGTCTACCTTTACTACCATCATATCACGGTACTTTTGCAGTAGTGGCCAATATAAATATTTTGCTCTTTAATTTCAGAGCGACAGAGCATCTACAGGACAGACTTCTACGCATTTGCCTATGTCTTCACACTTGTCCGCATCGACTTTTGCAACGTCATCGACGGTCATCGCATCTACTGGGCACTCCTCCTCACACATACCGCAAGCTATGCAGGTATCTTCATCTATCTTTACTACCATCTTCTTTCACCTGAAATAATAATAATTATCTGTTCTTATAAACTTTTCCTCATGATACTCACCAAAGCATCTTGCTGCAGTTTTACAATAAAATATATTTACGCGCCGTGAAAATCTCTCTCTATGCGCATAATACTCGACGAAAATCTCCCAGCCGATGTCAAGGAAGAAATAAAGGATCTACAGGACTGTAGAGAGGTATTAGATGTTGATGAAGAATACAAGGGGATCTTGGACTTTGAGCTCGTAGATAAGATGGACGAAGACGACATAATGGTAACAAGGGACAACGAACTGCATAAAAACCTGATAAATATAGGTAAAAAGAGCGTTTATTATGCTATAGAGAAGAACAACTTGGTGGAAGTGCAGATCAAAGTAGCTCACTACCTAAAAGGCCATGATTTAGAGACCATTAACTCATCGACCGATCAAAATGATCACGTTAGTGAAGGTCCAGACTCGATGCTCAGGAGAAGATTCGAGGAACTCAAAAAAGAGAATGCTGAACTTAAATCTAGAGTTAATGTGTTGGAAGGAAAACTTAAATCAGTTCTGAATACCGCTAGCTCTGGTCTTGATGATGAAGAAAGATGATCGGATATCCTAGCTTTGTTCTTTTATTTTTTCTATCTTCTTCTCCAACTCCGCTCTCATCTTATCCCCCCGATATTCCCCTCCAAAATAATCTATTCGAGAGGCGATAGCTATCTTGTTAGCGAATGACCTAGCTATCTTACCTCGAATAGATTTAGGAGCTTTATGGATAAAGGGATGTTGAAGTATCAAGCCATGTTTTGGTGGTTTTGTTCCTTTGTCTAGATGCCTGAACAAGGACTTTTCTGCACCGAGAACCTGGATAGTACTGGAGGGCTGCTTAGCAAGTTCCTCCAATGAACCCTGAGCCGCTATCAATTCACCTCCAAGCTTGGGACCTGTTAGTGCAGATATATTTGGAGCGTGTTCTTTCATCTTCTCCTCAACATACGTCTCAAGTTCATTTTTGATCTCTTTCTCATCCCTGATAGATCTAGCTAGATTTCGGAAGTGAGTGATTTCCTGTTCAGTGATCTCTCCTCCAGTGAGCTCTCCGTCAATTCCAATCTCATCCTTTATCTCTTCTCTATCACCGTATTCTATTATCAGATCCACATATCCCTCATCACCAACTCGATCTTCGAGCTCAGAAAAATAAAGTGAATACCAGTCTTTCAACCTCTCCATCTTCATATTGATGGTCTCATTAAGGTCTTGAATAGTATCTACAGCCTTTGCAAGATGCTCTCCAAAATCAATAGATTCTTTTATCTTCTTTCTTCCTAGACCCTTCAAAGCCTCCTGAAGGAGGTCTTCCTCGAAACCGTGATCGTCCGGTCTTATGACCACACCATGATCTTCAACGACCTCGCCGAATTCAGATAATCGTTCATCGGTCACCTTCAGATCATCACCGCTCCTCTCGACAAGATTCTTCTCTTCCTCGAGTACTTCCCCTCTATCCCTAGATTCCTTCTTTTCAGATATGACGTCAGCGTCCTTGGGGAAAAGTTCCATATCTACAACTTCACCCTCATCTAAAAGAAAAGATCCGAACCAAGTCGTATGGAGGATTATTTTCTTCATATTTGAACAGATGGATTGATCAGGTATAAATCTTATCGATTGTCCTCATCAGGAACTAGATATAGTCGGCTTTTTATCCTTACCACACAGACTTCATCTTTTCCCTCGACGAAGCCCTCTGGTTTTAACAGAGTTTTTGTTTTGTAGGTCTCTGGGTCTATCACCTGTATCTCTTCTTCTTTTTCAGAAACAACTACGGCTTTTTCTACCAGTTCATCTCCACCGTAAACTTCTGCGTCGGTCATTTTCTTTTTGGCCAATGTGGTATCTCTATTTTCCTTCAGATCGTGTACTAACAATGGGCCGCTTCCACCTTTTGTTTTTTTTATACGATATATTTTATCCTCAAATTCGACGAAGTCGCCTTTTTCATATGGGGGTAACCGAACCGAGTATGTCATCCTATAGACATCCTGCCCGTCTTCTCTACCCGCTAGCTCAGAGGACTCTTTGACATCGCCACCAAAAAGATCTGCTATGTCGTATGAGAGATTCCTAGTAACTCGCCTATCACTCAGATAAAAATCAAGTCCTCCATGTATCTCCTTCTCAAGGGTGATGAACACCTTTTTCTCTTCGCCTCTGTCAACATCGACTCTCTTATGTACCATCTCGATAACAGTGAGCTTCTGCTCTTCCGTCATCTCTTCTTCTGTCGGTCTCACCTGCAGTATCGCTTCGTAGTAATCTCCCTCTCTTTTACTGCAGTTCATACATTGTCTTTTCTTCAAAACGATATTCGTGGAGAGATGCTTCTTTTTCTCGACACCTTTGATTGTCAATTCGACAACTAGTTCCGCCTCGATATTATCAGGATCGCTCTCGTCGAATTCGACCTGAAAGGAAAATTTTTCGACTGAAGATGAGAATGACAGTGCATCTTCTATCCTATCAAGCATAACGGACTCAAAATCCGGTCTTTCCAGCCATCTATCTCCTTTTCTAACGCTTCCACATTTAGAGCATATCTCTATCTCGATAGGATCCTCTAATCCCACAGATACTCTCTTATCGACGTAGCAATCGATACACATACCGTCATGTAGTTCAGGAACTTCTGCTCCACATTCAACGCATATCATCATAGATCATCTCATATACGGATTATCTGCAAGTGGGGAACACCATCTATCTTCATAACGTCGTCTTCGCTACCAAATCCCATCTCTATGGCGGCTTTAACGGTGGTTTGCCCTACAAGGTTAGCTATCGTGCAGGTCTTCAATTTTTTCTTTAGACCATCGATGCCTATCTTTTTACCCGCGTAAAAACTTTCCTTGACCTCCAATTGGATATCTCCGTCTTCAAGTGTTTTGCCCAACACATGGTCATCACATGCCGCAAGTAATATGTCGTTGCCGCGATCGTAAGTCTGATAATTAACATCCATCTCGATCATCCTCTATGCTAATCTATATTTGCCCTGTGACGGGTTATATATCTCCCCATTGGTCCGCATCCTGTTCAGCTCCTTTCGAACCTCTTCGCGTGAAAAACCTCGTGATTCTGCTTCCTCCAGCAGGTCCTCTTCAGGTACGCCTCCTTCATGAACCTCTCTCTTATTTCTTATAATGTCCCTTATCTGGCTCATCAACGTTCTCTCGCTGTGAGAGACGCTTGAAGAGACCATATCTATATCCAACTCTCCAGAATCGGTAGAGGCCACCTTCTGTAGGAAATGATTAGTGACTTCTATAGCCCTTTCCGCGTCTTCTACAGTCACCTGCTCCCTAAGGTGTGCTCTAGCACTGGCTTCGGCGAGTCTGACCAACGATTCCAGCTGCCGTGCGGTCACCGGGATCGAATCGTCGCTGCCCATCTCTCTAAGATTGAGATAGAAATCTTCAAGTTTTTCTATAGCGGTATCGGTCATGATAGGAGTTTTAGTCTTCGCATGAGCGATATATTTTCGCAGGAATTCTTTGTCAAATTCAGGGACGAAATCTTTCTCTATATCGGCACCCTCTTTTTCTATCCTCTCACCTTCCTCGTGAAGACTCAATATATGCTTAGCTATCTTGGAATCTTTCTTTTTATCCGGTTGATCGATCAGCGCGAAGATAAGATCGAACCTAGATATCAGCGGAGGAGGAAGATCTATCTGCTGAGAGATGTTTTCATGCACTTCGAATCTTCCATATTCTGGGTTGGCCGCACCTAGAACTGCGCACCTCGAATTCAATGTCGCGTTTATGCCTGCTTTTGCAACGGATATACTCTGCTGCTCCATGGCCTCGTGCATCGCGCTCCTGTCCTCAGAACGCATCTTATCGAGCTCGTCCACACAGGCTATGCCTCCGTCAGCCAGAACTAAAGTTCCTGCCTCTAGTACCCATTGGCTCTCACCCATGACGTCTTCCCTGACGGCAGCAGCGGTCAGGCCCGCACCGGTAGAACCCTTTCCAGAAGCGTACATCCCTCTAGGTGACAGTTCCGAGATATACCTGAGTAGCTGGGACTTCGCTGTGCCTGGATCACCTACTAGAAGGATGTGTATATCGCCTCTTGTTATCGTTCCGTCGGGCATCTCCTTTCTTACACCGCCGAAAAGCTGTAAAGCAAGACCTATCTTTTCAGGGATCAGACCATGTATACTCGGTGCGATGGAACTGACAATCCTGGTGAATATCCGAGAATCTTCCGACGCCGCTTCTATCTCCTTTCTATCTTCCTCTGACAATTCTAAGTCCTCGAATTCATATTCTTTTACTTCTATACCGTTGACATCCATGTAGATATCGAACACTCTGCTCTGAGACGTTTTACCGCTTTTTTTGGGACGTCCTTCCAAAACACCGTTCAGGGTGATCCTGTCCCCTGGAGATACTTCTCCAACTAAGTCATGTTTGACCCAACCTTTCAATCGCTGAGGCTGTTCGCCTCCTCTCAGCTCTTCTGGACTTTCTTGAATCTCTATGTTTTGAAAGTCCTTGAAAACCGATTTGTCCTTCAAGAGTAAAAAACTGGTCTTATTAGACGACTTTCCACATCCAGCGCATTCCATAGGTTCATCTATATTACCTCCTTCTTGCTCAAGCTTGAAGTCGCTTCCACAAGTCATGCACCTGAAAGCAGCTTCAGATATCCTAGGACGGACTTCTGTCGTCTTCCTCACCAAACCATCGATAGCCAGATAACTAGATAGATCGTCAGACCTGAGTGCCCTTATCATCCTTTTCCTTGAATCCGATAGACCGGTCAACCTTAGATGTATGTGAACATCATCATAGGCGCTTCCCAGTACCTCCTTGATCGCTTTTTCGCCCTGCTTCAAAGATGGTTTAGGGTTCTTAACGACGTATCTAGGAAAATCCAAATCTTCAAAAAACAGTGTGAGATCATTGTAAGTGACGAAGAGAGATTTTTCATCGGGGTAGTTGTCCGCGACTTTTATCAATTCAGAGTGGAATTCTTCGTCCTCGAATAAATCGATAAATTTCTCTTTTATTTCGTCCTCTGTGTATTCAGCCATCTATATCTCCGGATTCTAGGGATTAGATTTCGGTGTAAATAAAACTATCCTTCACAGAACGGTTTTAGTAGAAAGTTGAACTTTTAAAATACCAAAAGTTGTTGGAGAGGAATACAAAAATCTATATAACATCGATATATCATGGTGTTATAACATGTTCGAAAAAGCTAGCGAAAGTGATGTGACGCGAGCGATAGTCAAACAGTTCGGTGAGAAACTCGATGAGTTTGCAGATTCCGAAGTTATAATCATCGGAGCAGGACCCAGCGGTCTGATGGCTGCTCGAGAACTGGCGATGAAAGGGCGAAAAGTCCTGATAATAGAGAGGAACAACTACCTGGGCGGCGGTTTTTGGCTCGGCGGTTATCTGATGAACACTGTGACCGTAAGACCACCTGGCGAAGAGATCTTGGACGAGCTGGAGATACCATATGAAAAGGACGGCGATCTTTACACTGCTATGGGGCCCCACGCATGCTCGAAACTGATATCCAAAGCTTGCGATGAAGGTGTGCAGATATTGAACATGACAGAGTTCGAAGACGTGGTCCTGAGAGAACAGGACAGAGTCGGAGGTGTAGTGATAAATTGGACTCCAGTATCAGAGCTCCCAAGACAGATCACCTGTGTAGATCCTATCTCTCTGGAAGCGGAGATCGTGATAGACGCCACAGGTCACGACGCCTGCGTGGTAAGCAAACTCGAAGAGAGAGGTATGATGGAAACCACTGGTTTCGGAGGTATGTGGGTAGATGAATCTGAAGACCTGATAGTTGAACATACCGGAAAAGTCCACGAAGGCGTAGTCGCCACAGGTATGGCGGTCTCGACCACCTATGGTCTACCCAGGATGGGACCGACCTTCGGTTCGATGCTTCTCTCCGGCAGGAAAGGAGCGGAAATAGTAGATGAACTACTCGACTGAAATCCCTTTCTCCAAAATATTTCTTTATTTCGATAGCCGTATCGAAAACATCGATGAAAGAGATATCGAGAGGTTCTTACGAGAGAAAACGGGCAGAGAAGTTGAAGTATTGTATGATTTCCTTAAAAAGAAGAACCGAGAAGGTCTTGCTGAAGATATAGCTAGAACAAAAGTGAGAGACAAACGCGAAAGGAAGTTCAAGGAACCTCTTCCAAAAGAGATCGAGATAGAAAAAGATATCATAGAAAACGATAGAGAAATACTCGGGATCATCTACGACGGACAGGCCCTTGTAAAACTGTTCCGCGAATTACTGACAGAGGAGGAAAAAGACGAACATACTGTGGTAATCACTAAGAGACTTATAGGCAGCCTGGAAAAGAACGAGTCGCGTTATCATGTCAGAACGGTTATGAACTCGATACCGTCCATGATCTCAGTGTCTGGGATAGTTGAAGGGCCTGCAAAACCTAGGAAGTATTACTTCGCCGATGATGATGAAAAAGAAGATGTTTTAGATTTTGAGCCTATGCGGCATTCTGACGATAGGATGGAAAGTGCTGTGAGATCCTACCTGCTGCAGACGATCTTTTGGCGGTTAGAAGGTGATCCCTTCTGTGACAGGGACGACTGCGCTCTCAAGAATTCCCACTGGCAAAAAGACGTTATCCAAAATCAGGTGGAGGGGGACCCATGCGAAGAACATTCTAAAAAGTTGGAAAGTTTCAAAAAAACAAAATGAATTGAATAACGTCGTTATTTTTATATCATCGGTATCCTTTATGTTCTTGAACAGTGACTTTAAATTCGATAAGGACATGATTTAATACATATATGCTAATGAAGGATGTGCTGATCTGATCGAATATATTCCCTAATATAGTGATCAATCATGGATCTAAAAAAGATAAGACAGGACTTCCCTGTCGTCGACGAATACATATATTTCGATAGTGCTTGCTTGAGTCTTAAACCCCGATCAGTTATAGAAGCTGTCCAAAGATATTACACTGAGTTCCCGGTTTGTGAAGGTAAAAGGAGTGCACATACCCTTTCTACTCGATTGACTAAGGAGATTAAAAAGGGAAGAGAAAGTGTAAAAGATCTTTTGAATGCCTCGAAAACGGACGAAATAGCCTTCACAAAGAACACCACCGAAGCGATTAATACTGTGGCTAGAGGACTGGATTTCGAAAAAGGGGAAAAAGTATTGACTACTGACAAGGAACACAACAGCAATCTCGTTCCTTGGATAAAGATGAGAGAAAAAAGAGGTATAAGATACGAGCAAGTTTTTACTGACGACGAGGGTCAACTTGATCTTGATGATTTGAAAGAAAAGATGGACGATGATATCAAACTCGTTTCGATGGTCCACACCTCTAATTTGGATGGAACGACCACTCCGGCATCAGAAGTTGCAGATATCGTCCACGAGAACGATGCATATTTCATGCTGGATGGCGCCCAAAGCGTTCCTCACCAACCGGTAGATGTGCGAGATATCGGTGTTGACTTCCTGGCTTTTTCCGTTCATAAGATGCTGGGGCCTACTGGAGTAGGAGTCTTATACGGTAGAAAGGAGTTGCTCGAAGAACTCGACCCGCTTACATATGGAGGCGGTGGGGTAAAATCTACACGATATGACGAAGCTACTCTTCAGGACTCACCGGCCAAATTCGAGGCTGGACTCCAGAACTTCGCCAGTCTAGCAGCCGTAAAACCTGCAGTCGATTATGTACAAGATGTGGGTCTAGAAAATATCGAAAAACATGAAATCGAGCTAAACAAGATCGCTACAGAAGAATTGAAAGATTTAGTAAATATCATCGGGCCTGAAGATCCAGAAAAAAGATCCGGGATATTCAACTTCCAGATGGATCAACTTGGGTGTCACGAGATAACACTTCTGATGGATGAAGAGAACATACTTTTGAGAGGGGGACAACAATGCGTTCACTCCTGGTACAGTTTCCATGGATTAGAAGGTGGAAATCGTGCTTCTTTTTACCTATATAATACAGAAGAAGAAGTAAGAAAATTCGTTGAGGTCATCAGATCTCTTCTCGGTTAACCCTCTTTAAAATCTTCGACTAGACTTGTGAACTCATCGAAGAGATCGTCAACGATCTCTTCGTCGGTCGTTTTGAAGAGAAGCTTTCCTGAAGGATATATACCCACTTCAACGTCAATATCTGGATGTTGTACCAGCAATATGACTTCAGAAGAAAACCCGATCTCAAATCCCCTTTCTATCAGATGCTCTTCCAACCTTTCAAGATCTATCCTTGTTTTTTCAGTCGGTTCAGCTCTGTAAGCCCCTGAGTCCGAACAGGGTTCTACAACATCGTACATCATCAAGGTATATGCGGTTATGATATTTTTGATTTTTGTGATGTGATAGGAGGGGTATATTAATAAACCATTACTCTTTACATTTAAGCGATATGCGCTGTGAAGAGTTCGTAAATAAGTACATGCCATCCGTTAAGGCAAATATAGCCTACATCCTTTACAATGAATACGGTCTAAAGCAGATAGAGATATCAAAAATACTAGATATAACTCAACCTGCCGTGTCCCAATATATCAGAGGTAGTCGAGGAAAATCGATAGATGTCTCCGATGAAATAGAAAAAGCTATAGAACAGGTCTCAAAGGACATATACGATCTCAATGAAAAGGATGAACTAACAAAAGAAAAAGTCGACGATATGATGTGCGATATCTGTAAAAAGATATGAGTGACCGATAGTCTTTAACTTGGAAAATTTTTTATCCTTATATGTATTTATCTGTCCGATGAATATGAACCGGGATGATCTTGAAAAAAGTTTAGTCGAAGGGATTCGCAACGCTGTCACCAGCGTTACTGAGGAGACTGAATCTTCTTTAAGAGAGGCGAAGGAACGCGAAGAAAAAGAGGGTGCAAAGGTACAATTGGATGCCATACTTGAGAACATAGACGTTGGAAAGGACGAAAAAAGACCTATATGTCAGGACACTGGAACTCAAACATTCTTCATTGAAGTTGGCACGGATTTCAAGTGGATGGACATGTTGAAAGACGCTGTGAACGAATCGGTGAAAAAGGCTACCGAGGAAGTACCGCTGAGGCCAAATGCTATCGACCCTATAAGCGACGATAACAGCGGAGACAATACAGGTCGTTTCATACCTTCGATCCACTGGGATATAGTAGAAGGTGAAGAGGCATTGATCCACATCATACCCAAAGGCGGCGGTAGTGAAAACATGAGCAAACTAGAGATGATGACCCCTGGAAAAGGTCTCAAAGGTGTCAAGGAGATAGTACTCGATCAGATCGCAGAGATGGCCGGAAAACCCTGCCCGCCTACCACCGTAGGGGTCGGGCTCGGAGGAGGGGCCGATCTAGCGATGGAACTCGCTAAAAAAGCTTTACTTCGGCCGGTCGGAGAAAGACATCCTGAACATAAGATCGCAGAACTAGAAGAGGAACTACTGGATAAAGCTAACAAGTTAGGCGTCGGTCCGATGGGAGTTGGGGGGAAGACGACCGTTTTAGATGTGAAGATAGAATACGCGCACCGTCATCCCGCATCCTATCCTGTGGCGGTATTACCTCAATGCTGGGCTAATCGACAATCTAAGGTCAAAATAAGCTCTGACGGAAAGGTCAAGGTGATAGGATGAAAGTTCTTGAAACACCTATCGATCCGGAAGAAGTGAAGGAACTGCGCGTCGGGGACGCTTTCTACATAACAGGAACTATCTTTACCGCGAGAGACGCAGCTCATGAGAAGCTTTTGGAGATGGACAAAGAGGAGGTGCCCTTCGATCCATCAAAATACGCCATGTTCCATTGCGGACCCGCGATACACAAAGAAGACGGTGAATGGAAAGTAGTTTCCGCCGGCCCTACGACCAGCATCAGGATGGAGATATTTGAAGACGAATTCATCGAAAAATTTGGCACCAAGATAATCATCGGGAAGGGCGGTATGGCAGATAGGACCTTGAAAGCACTGGAAAAACACGGTGCCGTTTACTGCCAATACACTGGTGGTGCGGGCGCCCTTATGGCCAACGCCATAGAAGAGGTCGAAGACGTGTATTATCTTGAGGATCTAGGGATACCAGAAGCTTTCTGGATGTTCAGAGTCGAAAAGGCAGGTCCATTCCTTGTTACTATGGACTCCGCAGGGAACAGTATACACGAGGATGTGGCCGACGAGGTCTCCAAGAACCTAGAAAGAGTTAAATCTGAACTTTAAACCTCTTTCCTTTATTTTTATGGATGATATAGTAAAAGCTGTTGAAGATGCGGATAAGATCACTGCATTCACAGGAGCGGGTATGTCCGTAGAGAGCGGGATCGCTCCATTCAGAGGAGAAAACGGCATCTGGGAAGATTTCGATCCTGAAGAAGTAGCAAGCTCTAGGGCTTTTGAAGAAAACCCAAAGAGATGTTGGGAGTTGTTCAAGCTGCAGATCGAAGAGTGTTTTGGCAGTGAACCCCATCGAGGACATCATGCACTCGTCGATATGGAGGAACACGGGCTGTCTACGGTGATCACCCAGAATATCGACGGACTCCATCAAAAGGCAGGGAGCGACAAAGTATTGGAACTGCACGGCACCTTAGATAGATTGGTCTGTCCGAGTTGTGGGAGCGAACAAAAAACAGTAAAATTTGTAGATGAGATCAAAAAAGGAGACATGCCTCTGTGCGACTGCGGAGATATATTGAAACCCGATGTGGTGCTCTTCGGAGAAGCACTGCCCCATGAAGCATTACGGCAAGCTTGGAGGGAAGCTAAATACTGCGATCTTTTGTTTTCATTGGGGACTTCAGCAGTAGTTCAGCCCGCAGCATCCATCCCGGTAAAAGCTAAGAGGTCAGGGGCTGTCATCGTGGAAATAAATCTAAAAAGGACATCTTTGACCGATGAGGTATCAGACCACTTCGTAAAAGGAAAGATAGGGGAAAAATTACCGGAGATAGTAAATGATTTTTGAGGGGGTTTAGATCGCCTTTTATCAAAGCTTCTCATCTAGTATCTTTCCGATCTCAGTCGGCATCCTTGCAACGGAGACACCAGCGTCTTCAAGTGACTCGATCTTCGATTCTGCAGTCCCGGTACCTCCTTCGGAAACTATAGCTCCGGCGTGACCCATACGTTTGCCTTCTGGTGCGGTCCTTCCTGCGATGTAAGCAACAACGGGCTTATCGTATCCTTTCTTGATGTATCTAGAAGCTTTTTCTTCAGCGCTACCGCCTATCTCACCTATCATTATCACCGCATCGGTCTCAGGATCTTCTTCGTAAAATTCCAAAGCATCTATGAAATCAAGACCTACTATAGGATCGCCTCCAAGACCGAAAGCGGTAGATTGTCCGTAACCTTTTGCAGTTATTGTGTTTACTATCTCATAGGTGAGTGTCCCACTCCTCGAAACAAGACCGATGTTACCTTGCTCAAATATATGATTCGGCATTATGCCGACTTTGCTTTTTCCAGGAGAGATAATACCAGGTGTGTTGGGTCCTATTATCGTAGTATCGTGCATCTCGGCGAGCCGCATTATTTTTGCCGAATCCTGTACTGGGATGCTCTCGGTTATTATAACGACAGGATCCATACCGGCCTCTATAGCTTCGAATGCAGCGTCCTTAGCGAACGGTGCGGGAACGAATATGATAGAAGTGTTTCCTCCCACTTCTTCTTTGGCTCTTTCGACGGTATTGAAGACGGGAATACCTTTGACTTCTTTACCGCCTTTTCCAGGCGTCACTCCCGCCACGATGTTCGTACCGTATTCTTTCATATACTCGCTGTGAAAAATGCCCTGCTGACCGGTTATACCCTGAACGATCACTTCCGTATCTTCATCTACTAATATTCCCATGTTTTCGGTGATTATGTAGATATTATTAAATGCTTTGTTCCGGAGAGGACCGAAAAGATGATTTTAGTCGAGGGCTTAGATGATGTTTAAAGTGACGGGATATGGAAATCTTCGATTGGATAGCCCCTGTTTATGATCGGATGTCCGAGATATTTATTCCTGACCTAGAAAAATATGTATTCGAAAAGGCGGAATTGAAAAGAGAAGATAGGATACTCGATATAGGCGGGGGTACCGGCCGATTTATCGATAAATTGTTTATGAGCGAAGAGGATATCGAAGGATATGTTTTGGACAGATCGAAGAGGATGCTCATCGAAGTCGATCCAGGTATAGATGTGATATTGGGTGATGCATCGGATTTACCCTTCGATCCTGATACATTCGATCTAGTTTTATGTATCGACGCTTTTCATCATTTCGAATACAAAGGAGAAAGTCTCGACGAGATGTTGAGAGTCGTGAGGAGTGATGGAGAAGTTGTGATCTTGGAACTGGAAGCGAACCATCCTTTGACAAGGATGATAGAGATCGGGGAACGGCTGCTAGGTGAATCTTCGAGATTTTATAAAAAAGAAAGGTTTGCAGATGTTTTTCTCCGGAATGGTTTTGAAGTGAAAATCGAAAAGATCAATTTTTTCCAGTACATACTTCACGCGAAGAAGAGTGTGAGAGAACAGTAGTTGTTGATGATAAAACAGAGGATTGTGGTTTTAGCAGGCCGATAGATTGAATCAGACAGCTAAATATCGATAAAAAATTACGAAAAAAATTAGTTATTTCTGGCAGATTGTAATTTCGAAAATTATATAAACTTCTCTGCATTGTTATTATTGGTGAAAAAATTGCCAATAGAACAAATCAGTCATAAAAATAAAAAGGAGTCCACTTTAAAGTGGATATTGATAGCGATAATACCTATCGTGAACCTGTATTTTCTCTGGAAATATGCTGAAGCCATATCAGGACACGAAAAAGTCGTAGTCGGGCAATACGAAGCTATAGGTCACAAGAATGAGAAGGGATCCACGGTGAAGTTATTTATCTTGGCATTGATCCCCATCGTGAACCTATACGTTCTATATAAAGGGGCTGAGATGGTTTCAGGTCACGAAAAGATAATATCAGGTAAATATGAAGCTATGGATCATTCAGAGAAAAAGGAATCTACGGCGAAGTGGTTCATAATCGCGATAATACCTATCGTGAACCTGTATTTCTTGCTGCAGTTGGCTAGAACCGTAGCAGGTCATGAAAAGATCGTTCTAGAAGAATCTTTCCAACAACAGCAGCAAGCAGCACCCCAACCTCAAACACCACCTCCTGGACAGCAGGAAGGAAGGGAAGAGGAACCACAGCAGGAAGAAGAATGGGAAGCAGGTTCAGAGGAAGAACCTTTCTGATGAGTTCGCGGCAAGTCTGATGATTTGGTCGTGAACTACAAGGTAAACCTCTTTTTTCTTTTTTAATTATTTTTTTACTATCTTATGACTATCTCGATTATTTCCTCAAATGCCGAGTTCGCTCGCAGGGACTAAATTTTACCAAAAAACGAAAAGATTAATTCTTGCTTTCTCTTTCTAGACCTAATGGCTTGGTAAAATGTACAAAGGCCTCACGATAATATTTGGTTTCTATTTTTTAGGGGAGATTGCAGCAGAGATTAGCAATCTACCAATCCCCGGGAACGTCCTGGGTATGATCTTTTTGGTGTTCGCTCTTTTGAGCGGTGTCGTTGACATAAATGATGTGGAGGATGAAGCAAGTTTTTTCGTAGATAATTTGAGTATAATGTTCATCCCGCCTGGCGTAGGCATAATGCTCTATTTCGGACTCATAAGAGAAGAAGTGCTAGCGATCACTGCAGGACTCGTACTCAGCTTTATCATCACTATAGTTTCGACCGCCAAAATCGTGGAGGTGCTTAGATGAATCCCTTGGGAATATTTCTTACGATATCGATCTATTTTGTCTTTGGAAAAATTTACGAAATGAAACCAAAATTTTACTTAAATCCAGTATTGCTATCTATCATCTCTATCATCTCTGTACTATACTTTGGAAACATAGGTTATGAGACCTACATGGAAAGCGGTAGGATCTTGAGTTTTCTTCTAGGACCTGCGGTCGTCAGTTTAGCAATACCTCTTTACAGAAAAAGAAAGGTTATAAAAGCATACTCCATTCAGATATCTTCAGGAGTCATATCTGGAGGACTGATCGCGATACTCAGCGCCTTCTTCATCGTTTATGTATTAGGAGGTAGTACTGATCTGTTATTGAGCATTTCACCTAAAAGCGTGACAACACCCATAGCAATAGGAGTCAGTGAACAGATAGGAGGGATACCTTCTCTTACAGCGATACTGGTGATAATTACGGGCATACTAGGGAATTCGATGGGTATCCCTTTACTCGATCTTTTTGGTATAGAGGATAAGGTCGCTAGAGGGTTGTCGATGGGTGTTACGTCTCACGGATTAGGAACTGCTCAAATAATCAAAGAGGATGAATTGAGCGGAGCAGTGAGTGGACTCGGTATGGCCCTGAACGGTATATTTACTTCGCTGATATTGTTTCATTTGGTCCAGATATTGATGCGGTTCTAAGCAACTTATGAGAAGATCACCGATGAGGATATTAGATAGTATTAGGACGTAAAACATTTATATCCCGCTAGAAGGTAAATGGTTTACAGAGGTGCTTCTAAGTGGACCAAAACTCCCCGGAGACCTGTCCAGTGTGTGAGTCAGATCTATCTAAACAAATTGAAGAATGTCCTGAATGCGGTGTTTTCATTGATCTTTTCGATGTCGATGTCGACTTGAATAGCGAAATACCTAAAAGATCTATAGAAAAAGTCAAAGAAATGATCATCGAGGAAGGTGAGGACGAAGAATTGATCGAAGCTATAAAAGAAATCGAGTTTGAAGGTGAACAGTCCGAAGAAGATGTTGAAGAGATAGTTACTTTCGCGTGCCCGATATGCGAAAGCGAGGTGGGGGAAGACGACGCAGAATGCCCGAACTGTGGGGCCATATTCGAAGTCGAAGAAGAGGAAAGTGAGGAAGAAACTTCTTCGATAGAGTTAGATATAGAAAACGAACTAAAATCATTTGAAAAACGCGTCGGCCGTTTTGAGCGTTTAGGATTGGACATGAGATATCCGAAAAGCGATATAGAAGAATACAAGAACTCGGCAGAAGAAGGGGAAAGGGAAAGGTGTGAAGAATTGTCTGTAAAGATAGAGGATCAACTTGATTATGCTGAAAAGATCAGCAGATATACAGATAAGATGGAACATCTCCTTGATGTTGCTTCGGAAGATACCGATATATCTGAATTAGAAGATAGTTTGAGTAAAGTGTACAAAGGATGTGAGATCGGTGAATTTCAGATCGCGTTGAAAAAGGCAAAGGAGATCGAGGAAAACTTCGAAAAACATATTGAAGATCAGGTTGATCAAGGATGGTTAGATGAATTTTTAGAGGAAAAGAACGAAGAGATAGAAAGCAAGATATCAGGTATAGAAGCGGATATCGATATCAAAGATATCAAGGAGAGACTAGAAGATGCAAAGGCAGCAAAGTCTGAAGGCGAGATGGCCGAAGCAGTTCATAAAACGATGAGCACTATGGAGTCAGTCAGCATCATTTCTAATGTTTCAGAAAAGATAGTCAAAGCGATGGACATTATCGAAAGATTAGAGATTGAAGAGTACGTTTCTGAATCTTCCCATAAAGTAGATGATCTGATAGAAAAAATCGAGATGGGTGAGATCTACGAAGCTAAAAACATGGCAGATGGACTGATACCATCATTGGAGGAGAAGCTCGAGAAACAGGAAAAAAAAGAGGAAGAGAAGAAAAAAATGCAGGAAGAAGAGATCGATGAAAAGATATCTGAAGCTAGATCTCTTTTGGAAAGTGCCCAGGGATTCGAGCTTGAGATCGATGAAGGTTTGTTAGATGATGCCCTAGAACTCAGGGAAAAAGAAGAATATGAAGACGGCATCTCAAAATTAGATGATCTCAAAGATTCATATGTCGAGGAATTCGAAGAAAAGATCAGAGCGAAGATCGATGGATTGAGAGATGAATTCGATGAGACCCTTTTTGTGGAAGAATTTTCGGAAGAAGAAGTTGAAGATCTTATAGATGATCACGACTTCGAAAGAGCTTTGAACCTGATACAGGAGAAAAAAGATCGGATGGAAGAGTTACAGAAACAAAAAGAAAAACTAACGGACGACATAGAAAGGCTGGATAAGATAATCGATGATGCCGAAACGATAGATTTTGAGATAGAGGAAGTCAAAAAAACATTCGAGAAGGCCGAGGAGAATATCGCTGCGATAAGATGCGGTGAGGCTGAAAAGAACATCAACTACTGCGAAAGACAATTACAGCAAAAATTGGTAAAGTTTCTACAAGGCGAAATAAAAAATGCTAAGAAAAAATTGAGAAATGCAGATGATGGAACAATCGATATAAAGGAAACAATAGGTTATCTAAAAGAGGCAAACCGTGCTAAAAAAGATAAAAGGATCGGTGAGTGCTTTGACGCACTCAAAAAATACAAGCGAGAGATAGAGAGGATTTAATAGATATGGATGAAAAGATCGAACTCGTAATTTTTGATATGGACGGTGTTTTAGTCGATGTTATCAGCTCTTGGGCTTGGGTGCATGAGCACTTCGATGTCGACAACGATGATTCCTACAAGGCTTACAAGGATGGCGAGATCGACGACATGGAGTTCATCAGAAGAGATATAGAGCTTTGGAAGAGTGCTAAAGAAGATATCTCAAAAGATGATGTACTCGATATCTTGAAAGAGATCCCTTTGATCACCGGCTATTACGATACTATACCGGAAATAAGTGAAAAATACAGAACAGCGATTATCAGTGGAGGGCTAAAACCATTAGCCGAATATATCGGAAGCGACTACTTTGATAAAATAATGGCTAACGACTTAGAAGAAGAAGATGGAAAATTAACTGGTGAAGGGTTGTTAGAAGTCAGGTTGAAAGATAAAGGTGAAGCGATGGAAAGACTCCTCTCAGAGTTAGAGATCAAGAAGGAAAATACGGCAGCTGTAGGAAATAGCCATACTGATTCGCCGATGCTGGAAAAGGCGGCTCTTGGTATTGCTTTCAATCCTTCTGATGAAAGAGTTAAAAAAGCCGCAGACAAAGTTATCAAGAAAAAAGACTTGACTTTGCTCTTGAAAAAATTATAGTCAGATAATTATCATTTTTCTTTGAGTTGAGAAGGTTCCATTTTGCTATATCTCACAAAAAGATTTTATGTATGGAGGAGTATATTACATAGTATAATGAGGATAGATGGAATAGAGGGTGAAAGCCTAGAAGATATATCTAGAAAGATCGAAAGTATGGAGATCCGGGGTGCTGCAAAGATCGCTAGAGCAGGAGCTCTGGCTCTTAAGAAGGTGGTAGATGATTTTGAGGGTGATGAAATAGATGAATTGTTATCTGAAATAAATCAGGGTGCAAGAAGGTTGAGAGTAACTAGACCTACAGCGGTCTCATTAGATAACGCCATCGAATATGTCACTGGGAGCGATAAAGAAAACATTGAAGAGTTAAAGCAAGACATCAGAGAAAGGGCATCGGAATTCATCCAAAGATCATTGAAAGCGAAAGAAAAGATATCAGAATATGGAGGTAAAAGGATCAGCGACGGAGACATCGTTCTCACACACTGCAACAGTTCCATGGCATTGGGAGCCATCAATCATGCCTGGAACCAAGGTAAGGATATCAGAGTCATAGCTACGG
>JAFDTP010000085.1 GCA_019594195.1 Thermoplasmata archaeon | reverse complement strand
TTTTGTAGATACCTCTTCCACTATAAAACCTTTTAAATTTTCTTTTTTTCCTCTCTAAAAATCAACTTGAAATCATACATTTCCTGCATATGATATACTGTTAAGCCAAAAACTTATAGCCATTGTTAACTTCTTCGAAGATATCCAATTTCTCCACAGCTCCTCGGCCTTTTTACCTGTTCAATCTTCTCTTCAAATAAATACAAAAAGCGCCGAGGAGGAGATTCGAACTCCTGAGGTGCATAGCACCACCGGCTTGCTTGATCCACTGGAGATATCTCCCCAGCGTGAGGAAAAGCCCGCAAAGACTTTTCCATATTGGGCGGCTCTCAAGGCCGGCGCCTTGGTCCAGACTTAGCTACCTCGGCAAACGGATTGATATCGAACTATTTTCAGTCCAGCTCGTCCTAAGACTTTAGACAATATAGTTAATAATTTTTATCCCTTGTTCACTCTGATTTCAACTCTTTTAACTTCTCTAGTTGGATCTCAAAACCAACAACCGGATTTTCTAGATGGAAGTTCTCTAGAACTTCGGGTGAGATCTCTCCGAAATACCCGATCTCTTTATCGTCTATGATCACACCTGCACATCTTCCGTCGATAAAGGACGGGTGCTTTTTCGCATCTACCGACATCTCCAACCCTAGATTTGTGAACAGTCCGTCCAGTAGCGACTTAGTCTCCGTGAATCCAACTTCTGAGCTTTCCCAAACGGCTGCAATTTTACTTTCCTGTTTCTCATCTTTGACTATATCTCCGATCTCGAACAATTTTCTGGGCAGGGATTGATTTTTGTTATCTTCTAGATTTTTCAGAAGAGATGGTAATAGCCAGGATCTTATTATGACGCTGTCCTCGCTCACAGGATTTTCCACTTTAGCCGGTTCATTTTCTTTCCTTTTTTCCATGCTTTCGAAATCTTTTTCTGGGCTGGTGAGCATGTAATTCATGACTTCGTTGAATCCATATCCGATCATCAATTCTTCTAAAGCATCTGTCAGTTCTGAGATCTCTAAAGCCTCACCTACAGTTACCTCTTCGGGCAGCGTACCTTCAAAATTGTCGTAATCGAAACCTATAGCGATATCTTCTATTACATCCCATGGGTGAAGGATATCGTGTCTATAGGCCGGTATCTCGACCTCTATCATATCATCTTTGGTAACTGCTCCATACCTCATCCTTTCCAATATCTCGATGATATCTTCTATTTCTATATCCACACCTAATATATCGGAACACTCTGAAGGAGAGATATCTATTTTCTCTGGTGCGAAGTCCGGGTAGGTTATACTTCGGCTGCCGTAATTGACTTCTGTTGTATATATATCGGCGTTTCGCTCCGCGAAGAACGTACACAATATGTTCAGTGCCTGTTCTAGTGCTCGCATATCGGTACCGGTCATGTCTATAAAAAGAGAATCCGTTTCTGGAGTTACTCGTGTCATCTGTCCATTTATGATCGGTGGAAATGAGAGTACGTCCCCTTTAGAATCCAAGATAACAGGATATCTTTCTTCATCTTTCAGTATATGGGCGAATTCTTTCCCTTTGTCGTGTTTATCCAATATCTCCTGAAGGTCCATCTCTATAGATTTTTCTAGAGGTTTGAAACTGATTTCCTCCGGTCTCACTGCTTTGTAAGTAAGGGGTGGTTCGATAGGTTCGAGATCATGCACGCCTATAGCGACTTTAGACCTCTTCCTCCCTATGGTCAGATGAAGTTTTTCCTGCAGGTCCATCATAGACTCCAGTATCTTGATATCTAGATCGATGTTTTTTACCACTGCAGTGACTATGTAAGGTCTGACATCTTGTACACTTAGTTCTACATCGGTCTTGGTATCCGAACTGCCCAAGCTATATTCAGGGAGTCCGGTCTCTTCGCCTAAAAATCCTCTGACTGCTCTGCCTATACCTTCGACTGAAAGAAGATCACACCTATTGGGACCTATCTCCAGTTCCCATTCGTCTCCTTCGATATTCTCTATCTCGATCCCCATCTTAGGCAGTACTTCCAACAGGGTGACCTGATCTGTTTCGGTGAGATCCAACAGTTCGTCAGAGTTTACCGATATTACGGGCATGGTTGTTCGAAAGAAATCGATATATATGGATTTTTGGATAACTAGGTGTTCGATCGGTGCCTTATCTCTTCATAGACTTCGGTAAGTTAATATATCCTGAATTATTTTTCTAATGCGGATATGACGGAAGACGCTGAAGAAGAGGCCGATCTAGAAGAAGGGTCTAACGAACAAGAAACACGAGTTCGATCCGAAAGTACAGCAGAAGAAGACGATGAAAAGAGCCCCATCATTGAAGAAGACAGCGATGAAGATAACGTAGAAGGAACTCAGGTCCCTTCTGAAGAACCCTTTGAAGAAGAAGACATCGAACAAGTCGTAGAGGCCGTGCTTTTCTCTTCCGGCCATCCTTTAACGGTACCAGAGATCGAACAGGCCGTCGGTAGGCCTAGGACCGAAATAAGAGAGGGTGTGAAGAAACTACGCAGGATGTATCAGAACAGGAAGACCTGTTTAGAGATCGCAAAGATCGGTAGAAAATACTCTCTACAACTGAAATCAGAGTTCAACAGGTATGGGATGGAGATGATGGATGAGGAGATAGGAAAGCCTCTTTTGAAGACCGCTGCCCTCATAGCTTATTATCAACCCATAAAACAGAGCGAGCTAAAAAAGATGGTCGGTGATAAAGTGTATGATCACGTAGATGATTTGAAAGACAAGGGGTTGATACTATCAGAAAGGGATGGGAGAACCTACTCTTTAAGAACGAGTTCGAAGTTCCAGGAGTATTTTGGGCTTGAAGCTAGAGATAGGGATGAATTGAAAAAGTTGATGGCCGAGAAAGTCGGAGTCGGTGGCGGTAGACAAGAGTGAACTTTTTCCTGGGTGGAATCGATTTCGTTCCCTGCTAAATAGCTTTTTTCTCCAGGCGAACAGAAAAAAACGTTATATAATAAGGTAACCCATTATGATGTAAGGTATAAATATGGAAGGGTGTTTCGGCAGATATTTGAAAGTTGACTTGACTGATCATTCTTTAGAAGATTATGATATCCCGGATTCTTGGCTGAAAAAGTATATCGGAGGCAGAGGTATCGGGGCTCGTATACTTTTAGAAGAGATGAACGGCGGTGAGGATCCCCTGGGACCGAAAAACACTTTGATATTCGCTACCGGCCCTCTTCAGGGAACTAGAGTACCTGGTGCCGGACGGCACGTAGTACTTTCAAAGTCACCTAAGACAGGATCGGTGAGCGATTCCTATGCAGGAGGTTTCTTCGCACACGAACTGGCGAATACGGGTTACGACGGTATAGTGATAAAAGGAAAGTCCGACTCTCCAGTCTATCTTTCACTGGATGAAGAGGGTCCTTCTATCGAAGATGCTGAAGATCTTTGGGGGAAGGGTGTCGCAGATGTCGATGAAGAACTCAAGGAGCGGCACGATGGAGGTAGGGTGTCAGCGATAGGTAAAGCAGGTGAGAATTTGGTCAAGTTCGCCTGTATAATAAACGATAGGAATCGAGCCGCGGGAAGACCCGGCTTCGGTGCTGTTATGGGCAGTAAAAATCTCAAGGCTATACTGGCGAAGGGTACTGAGGAAATCAACTTTCAAGACGAGGACCTTTTGAAAGAAAAAAAGAAAGAGTTTTTTGATCAATTACAGGAGTCTGGCGCGGTAGAATGGGGGAAATACGGGACGACCGGCGGTGTAGAGCCTCTTGACGAATTGGGTATACTACCGACAAAAAATTTTCAGAAAGGCGTCTTCGACGAGGCAGAAAAGATCGATGGAACAACTCTTTACGATACCGTTTTAAAAGAAAGAGATAACTGTACCGCGTGCCCGGTCAGGTGCAAAAGAGTAGTTGATACTGAGTTTGCCGGTGAAAAAGTCGAGGAAAGATATGGTGGTCCTGAATATGAAACTATCGCGGCATTCGGTTCTCTGTGTCTGAACTCCGATCTATCCTCTATCACGCTGGCGAATCAGAGATGCAACAGATACGGACTCGATACCATAAGCACGGGAGACACGATAGCTTTCCTTATGGAAGCATCTGAGAGGGGTCTGATAGAACAGGATATAGAGTGGGGTGATCCTGAGGTGATCATCGATCTCATCGATAAGATCGCCAATAGAGAGGGTATAGGGGACTCCGTAGCTGAGGGCATGGATGAATTTGCGGCTGAGATAGGAGCTGATTTCGCCGTGACCTCTAAAGGACAGGAGATACCGATGCACGAACCTAGAGGAAAAAGAGGTCTTGGGTTAAGTTACGCTACCAGTCCGAGAGGAGGAACTCACAATGAAGGTTTCCATGATACCGGTGCAGAAGATATACCGGAGTTAGGCGTGGAAGATATAAGCGATAGATTTTCCTTTGAAGGGAAGGCAGAAGCGGTGAAGGTCTTCGAGGACATAAGATCGTTTGTTAATTCTTCGGTGCTGTGCATTTTCGTCGTTTCTCAATCCGGTGAAGACTACAATCTGCCCCTGATAAGAGAGATAACAGAAGCGGTTACAGGTTTAGAGATAGACGCTGAAGAGATGCAGAAGATAGGCGAGAGGAATTACAATCTTTTGAAGATCCACTCTGCTAGGGAAGGATATACTCGTAAAGAAGACGGCCTACCTCAGCGTTTGAAAGAACCTCTCAAAGAGGGAGAAAGTGCTGAACAACCTATACCTGAAGATGAACTACAGAAAACTATAGACGAGTATTACGAAAAACGGGGCTGGACCGATAAAGGTCCGACTTCAGAAAAATTAAGGTCTCTAGATATAGGCGAATTAGAAAGATACATTCCGTGATATTCATTCTTCCAGCTCTCTCAGTATTTGAGTGAAAACACCCATCAGTCGATGGTATTCCCATTTGGTCGTTACGGCTCGACCTAATATCCTTCTAAACATTATCTCTGTCTTTTCTCGCTTGTGTTCTGGATAACCGGTCTCTACTAAAATCTTTGAAAAAGATTCGACCAGTCTCTCCCTTTCGCTTTCTTCACTCGGTCTCCCTTTTCTTTCTACGACTTCATCCTCTCTTTCCTTGAATATCTCGTAAAGTACAACACATACCGCATGTGATAAATTCAAAATCGGATAATCCTCAGAAGCGGGAATCCTCAAAAGTCTGTCGCATTTTTTGAGCTCTTGATTGTTTAGACCTTTATCCTCTCTTCCAAAGACTAAAGCTACATCTCCTTCTAGATCTAAAGTTGTTTCAGCAAATTCTTCCGGTGTCTCAGCCTTTCTGATAAATTTCTTTTCTTTTTTGGTGTCTATCCCCGATGTTCCTACCACCATGTCAAAGTTACTTACCAAAGCTTCGTAATCTTCATGGATTTGCGCCTCATTGAGAATATCTTTAGCGTGCATAGCTCTAGCTATCGCTTCATCATCGATATCTACAGGATCTACTAGAAAAAGATTTTCAACAGAAAAATTTCCCATGAGTCTTGCGACTGCACCTATATTGCCCGGGCTTTGTGGTTCTACTAAAACTATCGAGAGATTTGGCATCTTGATCACCTACTTTTTTTGGACCTATTTATATTTTTATATTGGGTTGCCATGCATATAAACTAACTAAAAATTTACTTCAGAATTAGATTTATAGTATTGGTGATAACTTTATTGCACTATGAGTAATGTAAAGATTCAGGTCTAAACAATATATTATATTACCAATGTGAAAAAATGGATTAGTAAAAAGGAATAGTCGAAGAAATCAAAAATAGACAAGTCGAAACAAAAGTACTTGAGCGTTTATATTTTGTTAAATATGCTCTACAAAGGAGGTAATGTTCTTAAGGCAAGTAAAAAAGTAGAAGTCTCTAACAATATAGGAAACAATTGGAGAAAAAAGGAAATGAAAATAGATTATAAGGATCACATCCAAATTTTAATAGAGGTCCAAAAGCAAAATTGGACAGAAAAGAAAAATTTAAAGAGATATTGAACGAAATATCAGACTGGACTATTAAAGAAGTAAAGAATTTGATTGAGGATGAATTTGAACTCAATATTAGCTTAGTCTTTCAAACACTTTTAAAAGGTTATCAAAAGCTTCGCTAACGGATAGATTAAAAATTTACTCAAAAATCAGTATAGTTATCCCAATAATTATAAAGAAATAATAATCGTAATAATAATAATAATAATAATAAATAATCAAAAAATTTTAAATAACAAAAGTTTTTAGGAAAACTAGATAAAAATGATAGTGCCAGGAAATTTAAGCAGTTTGTTAGCCCTCCTTATTGGAATCTTCATCGGAGTGATCATAGGAGGATATTATGGATGGAAAAAGGGATACTTTTTAGCCACGCACATAGTCGTCCTTTCCGCAGCAGTCGCTGGTTTTGTCCTCCCGAACTTTGGTATGTTAGGTAGCATTTTGATCGGAGCCTTAGTTGGTTTTTTGGTGGCATATATCTATGAGCAAATCACAGATAATAGTTTAGGTACTGAAGCCAAGTATCTAATGATAATTGGAGCGGTTTCTGTCATCCTTTTCCGCTTTTTGCGGTTATTTCTTATCCCGTTCTTACTTTTTGCTCCCAGCGTGATCTACGTGTATGTGGGTATAATATCCGGATTACTCATCGGGATCATAGCTGGAATTACGATAAGCGATTGAGTTTACTCAACATACGCGTAAAAACTATAGACGTCCGCTCCTGAATCTCGACTATTGAAGGTCCTCGACCTTCTTCAAATAGATGTCGAACCTAGCTCCTCCCATCTCTAAATCCTTGACTTCGACGGAACCATCATAAGTTTCGACTATCTGTTTCTTGTTCCTCACATCGTGTCTCAGCAACGGATGAAGAAACTTTTCTTTCCCCACCCTTTGCCTTTATCCTCTTCATCCTTATCAGCGTCATTAACTATCACTGAAAATTAGCCATATCTTATTTTTTATTAAACTTTTGATATGTATTTCTTGATGAGTTAGTCATGAAAAATATGAGATATATTTGAGTGAGGACTGATAAAATTCTCATATGCTGTGCAAATTTAGATACCAAAGTATAGTCAATGACCCAACTTTTTGAACTCCTTAGTGTCAGCAACTAGCAGTGGAGCTCGTAACTTAGTTCAAAACACTGAGGAATCAAAAGATTCCTCATGGCATAGGAATCTCAGATTCCTATTTAGTAGGAATTTGTGCTAAATTCCTACGGTCTTAGGAAAGTGACCTTTCCTAAAAGAAGTTACGAGTTCCCT
>JAFDTP010000061.1 GCA_019594195.1 Thermoplasmata archaeon | reverse complement strand
AGTACACCAGATATCGAAGGAAGCCCCTCAAGGATGTATCTTTTTCGGTCATAGTCTGACATGCTTTTTTTCCCTCTCCTCACACCGCTGGTTTTCTTTTCACCTTTTTCCCTTCCTAACATACTGTACAGTAGAGAAGCGGTCTCATCTCCATCTTTGGTGGAGAGTATAGGTATCCTGAAATCACATGCTAGTGAAGAAAGCGCCCCGTAGATGGCGTTGTCACTGATATTCCTTCGTTCGTATAGGTTCCCCCCCTCTAATATGATGACTGGATTGCGGTAGTTTTCTCTTAGCGATCTGGCCTGAGAGAAAAGCCTTCCGTCGGTGATGGATTCAAGGAAGTCCCCAACTTCTTTTCTCTCAACGGCGGTGTTATCTGATATTATGTAATCTCCTACGGAGAGTTGAGCGGTATCGACCTTTACCTCTTTTTTGGAGAGGCTTTCTACGACCTTACTGTTCTGTTCTCTGGTGTCCACAGTGACTTCCAACATATCTTCCTCTTTATTTTCCTCTTCCTCGTAATCCATAAGAGAACGCTGGTCTTTTAGCTGAGATACCTCTTCATTTTTTCTATTGCCCTTAAGATCCTTTTTGCTTTTCTTTTCGACCACGTCATAATCTTCTTTCATGGGATCACCCACGCTTATTTCGGTACCGAGTTCATCTCTCAACCTCATCAAATTCCGATGCATCTTTTTCTCTTTATTTTTGCTGGACCAGTAATAAGCCTCATCTCTAGTATTTTTAGTTATGAGTATAACGACTTTACCCTTCCTTTTTCTAGCTGTTCTCCCTCTTCTCTGTATCGTTCTTATCTCTGATGGTACTGGCTCGTAGAATACGACCAGGTCAGTGGCGGGGATATCCAAGCCTTCCTCTCCAACGCTTGTGGCCACAAGAACGTTGAACTTCCCGTTCTCGAACTCTTCTAGGGTCTCTATCTGTTCGGCCTGTTTTAGACCGCTATCACCTTCCTTATCTCTCTGCCCGATGAATCGTACCGGTCTTACGTTTTTCACTTTTGCCAGTCTTTCGGTTATCTTGCTGGAGGTATTCCGATAATTGGTGAAGACGATTATCCTAGAATCTTTTTTCTTTTCGACCTGGTCCTTGACTACTTCAGCCACCTTATCCACTTTAGGATGTTCTTTATCTATATTTTTCAACTTTGCCAATGCGTCGTTTATCTCTCTTTCATCCATGATCCGCTTTGAGGCCTTAGATCCGCCTCTAGTACCGGCCTCGTTCTGTATCTTTTCCAGATACTCTTTCAGACTTTCAGTGCCCTGAGTTTCGGCCTGATCTACCGCATGATCAACTTTTATCGCCGATGCAACAAGACTCGCGGCGTGATATAGGGAGGAGTCGTTAGAGGAATGTATCTTTCCCTGGACCTCCTTTCTTACCTCTATAAGGTCCTTCCTGGATACTCTATCGGCCTTTTTTTTCTCTAGAAAACCGAAACCTTGTAGTTTCTCGATGTATCTGTTTCTCACCTTTTTAAGATCATCCACTATGCTCTTGTGTTTTTTAGTAAGTTTGACTTCTATCCATTCTTTCTCTAGTTTGTTCGTATATTTAACTACGTCGGGATCGAATTTCGTCCTTATCTCCACGTGTTCAAATCCCAGTGTATTACATACTTTCAGGATGTCATCTATCTCACTCCCAGGTGATGCGGTAAGTCCTAGGGAGAGGCCGTCGGTCTCGCGATACCTCTCTCCGATATATACGTATGAATAATCCCCTACAGCTCTATGGGCCTCGTCGAAAACTGTTAGCGATACATCCTTGAGGTCTATACGTCTTGCCATAAGGTCGTTCTTGATCACCTGTGGTGTTGATACGATGATATCGTTCTCATCCCAAAGTTCCTTTCTATCCTCAGGTTTGACTTCCCCGGTGAATAATTGGGGCTCGTCGACGTCTAAAGTGGAATCGATATCTCTTGCATGCTGACTTACTAAAGGCTTTGTAGGGGCCAAAAACAGTATTTTTTTCTCGGGAAAATCTTCGAGCCGATCCGCCATCACCATGAAAGCTATCATGGTTTTACCCATACCCGTTGGAAGAACTACGAGTGTCGACAGTTCGCTGGCTACCTTCCCTATGTTGATCTGGTATTCTCGCTCTTCGATACCTTCTAAATCCAACAGTTCATTATCTCCCAGCAATTCTTTTGACACCCTTTGATACTAAAATACAGTAGGCGTTCACAGATCGAGGTCTTCCTCTATCTTTTCCTCCATCTCTTCCTCGAGGGCGAGTTCCTCTTCCCACTTCTCAAGATTATCGAGTATCTCCTTCAGTCTTCGCAAACAGTCTATACAGATCCATTTCTCGCCGACTTTTTTCCCTGGTATCTTCTTGTAGGTTATTCTTTCGCAGAATTCACAGTGATGCATATCTTCTGTCCGGTGTTCTGCATAAGCTTCCATCCTCTTTCCTTCTTTGAGGCTCGATAGGATTTTATTCTTCAGTTCCTCGTCTATCTCGTCCTCGTCGAAGTCTAGGTCGTCGAAGTCCAGCTGATCAACGTCTTCCGACAGCGTACCACCTTTGGCTCTCTTTAAGTGATTTAAGGTATTTAAGTTATATCATCTACTCTGTCTGACAACAACGGAAATAAATTTTATATGCTCCCACCGCTCTTCAAAAACATGAAACTGGTATTCCTAGGGACTGGAGGAAGCTATCCGACCCCTAACAGGAACGTTCCGTGTTCCGCCTTAAAATACGATGGAGATATCCTTCTTTTCGACTGTGGAGAGGGCAGCCAGAGACAATTGATGATGTCCTCGCTTTCTTTCATGAAAGTTAAAAAGATATTCATATCTCACTTTCACGGGGATCATTTTTTAGGCATACCCGGACTTGTCCAGAGCATGAATATGAATGATAGGGATGAGCCTCTAGAGATATATGGCCCACAAGGGAGTTCGTCATTGATAAAAGGCCTGATATCTAGAGGATTTTTTGGCCCGGGATTTCCGATACATATTACTGAGTTGAAACCGGGTGCGAGGCTTGACTTTGACTCTTACTATATCCGGAGCATCATGTCGGACCATGATGTTCCCTCTCTCGCTTATGCATTTGAGGAACGCGATAGAAAAGGAAGATTTGACAGACAGAGAGCGATCGATCTAGGTGTGCCTGAGGGACCATTATTCAGTGACCTCCATAGCGGTAGCGCTGTAAAAGTTAACGGAGATGAAATAAGACCTGAGCAGGTCGTCGGCCCTCCTAGGCGTGGTAGAAAAATAATTTATTCCGGCGATACTAGACCGACCCAAAGGATGATCGAGGCTTCGGATAGGGCAGACGTCTTGATACACGATTCCACTTTCGATTCTTCGATGTCAGAGCGTGCGATGGAACGCGGCCATTCATCGACTGAGATGGCTGCAAAGATAGCCTGTGAAGCCGATGTCGACAAACTTTTCCTAGTCCATATAAGTCCAAGATATACCGACGGTAAGATTTTGGAGAAAGAGGCTAGAGAGATATTTGAAAATACCATGGTCCCCGATGATCTATCGGAGTACGAATTATGATGAGATCTGTCCGAAAAGGATAAAAAGACCTACATCCAATCCCATTATCGGATATATGACGGAATTCATCGAGACGGTAGAAAAAGCTAGAAAGGAATGCAGTCCTTCTTCGATTTTGCTTTTTACCCAATCTGAAGAGCTGATGGAGAGATTATCTGAAAGCATAGATGACGAAGATTTGATTATATTTACAGATCATACTTCTTTGACTTCTTTTTTGGGAGATCCCAAAGTCAAAGTTCAGAAGATGAGTGATCCTCCTTCGGTAGGTTTGGACGTTTTGAATCAAGTAAAGGATCTTGTTCTTACCTGTGCTGCAGAAGGGCTCTTACATAGGACCGAAAAAGTGATGGTCGTCATCTCTACGGACATCCAGAATGTGATGTCCTTTGATATGTCAGACATAGGAGTCGTTAATCTTAAAGACGAGATAGGGAACAGGGTGCAATTAGACGTTCTAGAGTCATCCTTCAACCTGGGCACCAAGATAATCAAGGAAGGTAAAGAAGGTCTCCCTGCCGGCGCTCTTTTCATAATGGGCGATATGAATAAGGTTTTGAACATCACGACAGATTCGGTAAGGAATCCTCTCCAAGGATGCGTTGAAGAAGAATTGAATATAAAAGACAAGAAAAACTGGAACACTATCAAGGAATTTTCCATGCTCGACGGAGCCATCGTTCTAGATAAATTCGGTAATCCAGTTGCCGCCGGTAGATACGTGATGTTCGGGGACGGGTCCGATTGTCAGATCGAAGAAGGACTCGGAGGTAGGCACCTGGCCGCCGCTTATGTCAGCCGAAATACCAGGGCTTTAGCTATGGTCGTATCCTCTGAAGGTGTGATACGTATCTATAAAGATGGTGAAAAGATATACGAAGTGGATATCGTTTGAGGTAAGATCTGATATCGATTTTTTGATGGATCAATCTTAGATGTTCATCCTCTTTCCTCAGGTATTTATATATAGTTTTGGGATAAGCATTAAATATATTAGTCATATAGACCGCACCGGTAAAATGAGACGTCTTAAAGCGAGAGATCTAGATGAAGAAGCCGCGTTGGAGGGACTCCCCCTCTACATGATAATACTGGTTGTCATCGCTGGGATAGGTACTGCGGTCATAGGCGGTTGGATGATGAGTTCTCAGTCCACGGAATTAGGGTATATAGAAGTTGAAGATCGATATAATAATCAAATCGACGAATTGGACCTCTCTGAATTCGATACAAAAACAATCTACGTAACGGCTTACGATCAACAAGGCGATAGTTTAGAAGGTGTTACTGTTTACATAGAAGGTTGTGGAGCAGGAGATATAGATGATCCGGTCGGTTTGACAGATGAAGATGGTGAGGTATCCTTCGGGTTAGCAAGCATTGATCTTCGGACACCAGATGGACAGAACCATGGAACGATAGAGATCACAGCGGAATACACTGGTGATATGGAGTTCACCGAAACTGAAGACATACTCGTCACAGAATAGTCATGATCCCTATTTGAAGTGATACCCTGCTCGAAACAAAAGAGATATTCGGCCGTTCCGAGTCAAAATCTGATGATCTAGGCACTAAAGGCTGCTGTTATATCGGTAAGAATGTTTCCTACCCTGGAGGGGAATATGAGGAGATGGGCAAGGCCTATCTCGATATCGTTTCTCCTCACTGCATGCTAGTCGTAGGGAAAAGGGGAACAGGTAAATCATACACTCTAGGTGTGATCGCCGAAGGTTTTGCGGAGCTTAAGGAAGAATACTCGGACCGTGTTTCTTTAGTCCTAGTTGATACGATGAGCGTTTTTCACAGCTTGAAAAAGGAGAACACAGACGAACAAGAGATAGAAAGAATGGATGATTTCGATGTAGAACCTGAATCACACGAAGAAGACGTCAGGATACTAGTCCCGGAAGCTGCGATAAGAGAGGCAAGGGACGACGGAAAAGATCTCCACTATGACCAAATTTTGAAGATCGCTCTTTCCAGAGTAAAAGTTCACGAGTGGTTGGAACTATTCGACCTCGATGTGACAAGTCCGATCGGAACACTTTTGAGTCGTACCATCACTGATCTAAAATCGGATGGGGATTTTTCCTTCGAAGAGATCTATAGATATATCGATGACGACGACAAAGCGGCTAAAGATCACAAAACGTCACTTCGCACGCTCTTCCAGATGATACAAAATCTTGATCTCTTCTCTAAAGATGGGATGGATCATAAGATAGTAGAAGGCGGTAAAATAACCGTGCTCGACATCTCTTATCTTGGCAGGATAGGTGATTACGAGTTGAGGAATTTGATAGTATCGATATTTGCGAGAGAGCAGATGGCTAAACGCACTCTTTATACGACCATCGAGATGCAGGCGCAGGCAGATCTGACAGACAAGGACAAAATCGACGACTTGACCGAGGAGTATCCTATAGTTTACATGTTGATAGACGAGGCACATCTTTTCTTACCCTCGGAGAATGAGACGATCGCCACCGAACCCTTGATAGATTGGATAAAGCTAGGAAGGCATCCGGGTCTTTCTCTCATAATGGCGACTCAAGAACCTTCCGCTCTTCACACCAGCGCTATAAGACAATCCGATATGATAATAGCTCACAATATGACCTCTAAAGACGATCTAGACGCGTTGAAGGTCGCAAAACAGTCGTACATGAAAGATGGATTAGACGATGTTGTCGCGGATATGGAATTCAAGAGAGGGCTAACGATGATTTTCGACGATAAAAGAAGAGAATTACAGATGGGTAGGATAAGACCTAGGAAGACACTACACACCGGTGTAGATGCTTCCGCACTGCCACCAGAAGAGAGGTATTAGTCAGTCGCCCATCTTTCTGCCCAGGGTCTCTTTCCAGTCTTTCCTTATCTTTTCTATGTTCAGATCGATGAATCTTTTTCCGTTCAGTTCTATTTTAAGCTGACTACCTCCCGTAGAGCCTATCTTTTCAACGGGTACGGAGAACAGCCCTTCGAAATCTTTTTCAGCTTCTTTTTCGACTTCTACAAGCCAGCGGGTGTTGCTCTCTGAAAAGAGGAACTTATCTTCTCGAAGTTCGGTCTCGGTTGTGATATGTGCCCCCACATCTCCGGCCAAACACATCTCGGAGATAGCGACACCTAATCCTCCCAGAGACAGGTCGTGACAGCTAGATATAAGGTTCCTTGAATGTGCTTCTAACATCTCTTTCATACTGGTCTCTAGAACATCGACATCGACCTGGGGTACGTTACCGCTCTTACCGTCTAACATCCTATAATATTCAGAGCCGCCCAACTCGTCTTTGGTCTTTCCTACCAGGTAGATAGAGTTATCTTCCTGCTTCAAATCCATAGTCACCGCTTCTCTCACATCGTCTATCAGGCCGCAAGCTAGTATAGAGGGAGTTGGCTTGACAGAACCGGCGGGAGTTTCATTATAAAAGCTAACATTGCCTGAAACGAATGGTATATTGAGAGGTCTAGCTACTTCTTCAAGTCCTTCTGCGGCTCTTGCAAAATCACCTAACCTTTCTGGTTTTTCCGGATTACCGAAATTCAAGCAGTCCGCGAAGGAGTGGGGTTCCGCTCCTACTGCGATCAGATTACGTATCGACTCGTCTAAAGTGGACATGGTCCCTGCCTTCGGATCGAGTGAAGTATATGAAGGTACCACGTCGGTAGTGACAGCTATACCCTTCCACTTTTCTTCCAAAGGTTTAACAAGCGACGCATCACCGGGACCTTGTTTTCCCAAGACACCCTGTAATGGCTTCAATATCGTATTTTCTCTTACCTCGTGATCGTACTGCCTGATAACCCACTCTTTGCTGTTAATATTATCTTTTTTCAAGAGTTTCAGTAAAGTCTCGTCATAATCACTAGGTTCTTCAGGTTCTCTCTCCTCGATATCTTCTGTGTGGTCTATTTTATCTATAGGTCTACAATAAGTCGGGCCACCTGTTTGAAATTCCAGGTCGAGATCCATTATCTTTTCCTCTTCATAATAGACTTTGACCCTCTTCTCATCGATAACTTTGCCGATCCTTGTCGCTTCGACATCCCATTTTTCGCAGAGCTGCATGACTTTATCAACGTCCTCTTCCTTGACGGCGTACATCATCCTTTCCTGACTTTCAGATACCCATATCTCCCATGGGGCCATATCTTCTTCTTTCAATGGTACTTTATCTAATTCTATCTCTGCACCGTATCCACCGTCTAAAGCCATCTCGCCAGCGACGCAGGAGAGCCCTCCACCGCCGAAGTCCTTCATGCCTTGTAATAGATCCTTCCTATTGAGCTCTAAACTGACATGGATCAGCGGTTCTTTTGTGATAGGGTCGCCTAGCTGAACTGCTTGGATGTCCTCTTCCTCGGAATCTTCGTGCAGTTCGTCAGAAGCGAAAGTAACTCCGTGTATACCGTCTCTTCCTGTCTTGCCTCCAGCCATGATGAAGACGTCTCCTGGCTCTTTGACTCTACTCCTTATCAGTTCATCTTTTTTAGCTATCCCTATACAGCCTACGTTCACAAGGCAGTTTGTAGTATAACAGTCGTCGAAGTAGACCATACCTGATAGAGTCGGGATACCCAGTCTGTTTCCGTAATCGCTTATCCCGTGGACAACGCCGTTGAATAGATACCTAGGATGCTTTGTACCGGGCGGAAGATCGTCGTAATCAAGGTCTAAAGGGCCGAAGAAAAGAGGATCAACGAAAGCTAAAGGCTGAGCACCCATACAGGTCACGTCTCTAACTATACCTCCTATCCCAGTCGCGGCTCCACCGTAGGGTTCTATTGCGGAGGGATGATTGTGACTTTCAAGCGCTACCACGTAGGCGTGATCATCGTCGAATTCAACAACACCGGCGTCTTCTTCGACGACATATATGTTCTGAGGAGCTTCGATATCGAAAACAGAATCTTTCAAGATCGGTTTTGAGGACTTATAGCAGCAGTGTTCTGACCAAGCTTGCCCTATAGCTTCTAGTTCAAGGTCTGTCGGATTTCGTCCGAGCTCTTCAAAATGTTCCTTGACCATCTTCATCTCGTCTAAACTCAGACCCACTCCGCTCTCGCGGCTGATCTCTTCGAGATCGTCATCGCTGCTCTCCAATATGTTTACCTCGTGAATCTCGAATGGAACATCTCTCTCTATGTAGTGTTTCATCCTTGATCACCTTAATCATTGATCTCGATCTTGTATGTCTGTATAACGGGATTCGCCAATAATTTCTCACACATCTCCTGGACTTCTTTTTTTGCTTCCTCCTCAGAGTAGTTTTCGCCTAGGTCTATCTCGAATATCGTTCCAGTTTTCACACTCTCTACGTCCCATCCAAGTAACTTGAGTGTCTTTTCGGTGTTCATACCTTCCGGGTCCGCTACGCCTTCTTTGAGTTCTATCTTGACTTCCGCTGTTACCATGAAATCACATAGCTAAATTGAGAGGTGATTTAATAGGTTTTCTTCTCATCACAGAAAGGGAGAAACGATGAACCACGCACCGAAGCCTATCATCAGGGCTCCACATAGCCCGAAGACCTTTCTCCTGTGTTTGTACCAATATTCTAAGGTCCTGTTCGAAGAGTAACTCAAAAATGAATACCATAACAGGTCACAGGACCAGTGAACTACCGCAAATACAACAAGAAACAACACACCGTATTCCAGAGCACGACTGATCAATGCTCCTCCCACTGTGACCCACCAGATGAAGAAGTAAGGATTCGCGCCGCTCGTTACTACACCAACAACTGTTGATGGGTAGGGAAATCTCTTTTCCTCTTCCTCAACAGGTTTGAAAAGTTGAATACCTAGATATATCAACAATATTCCGCCCACCACACCTATAGTGGCCTTTACAGACCATGTAGCTATAAATGTCAAACCGAAAGCTACCAAGGCGATTATAGGAAACTCGATGATCGCGTGTCCAAGAGCTATCTTCACTCCAGCTTTTTTGTCTTCCGCTCCCTTGGTTATGGCTCCGGCGGTAACCGGACCCGGCATCATAACACCACTGAGAGAGATCGCAACGGTAGTTGCCAACAATAACAGGGGTTCTAACATCTATCCGACTACGCCACCTTCTTCTTCGAGATCCATATCCTCGAACCTTTCGACTCTCAACCTGTCTATATCGATAGAAGGTTCTTCTCCTGATACCAACTCGGCAGTTACTTTTGTGACCATGGGAGATACCATGAATCCGTGCCCGCTGAAGCCGTTCACCTGATAAAACCTATCCACTTCGGGAACAGTACCGAGTATAGGTTGAGCATCTGGAGTAACGTCATAGAACCCGGCCCACTGTCTTATCATGCTGACTCCACTGAACTTAGGTATGAAATCTAGCAACGTATCTGAGAATTTTTTCATGAACCATAGACTGCTCTTTTGATTGAGACCCGGTTCTTCCTCTGGATTTCCTATACCCCCGACAACGTTACCGTGCTCGCTCTGGCTGAAATAGATGCCGTGTTTGAACGATATGACCATAGGATCTAAAAACCGTTCATAGGGTTCTGTCACCATTATCTCGTGTCTTACCGGCTCGTTGGGGATCTCCGCACCGGCCATCTCAGCAACATTTGCGGACCATCCTCCAGCAGCATTCACTACAGTGTCTGTCTTGATATCGCCTTCTTCCGTTTT
>JAFDTP010000210.1 GCA_019594195.1 Thermoplasmata archaeon | reverse complement strand
TAGACCTATAGAGCAGGATGATGGGACTCATTATCTAGCGGTCTATCGAGATATTAGAGATCGGAAAAAAGCGGAAGAACTTATGAGCGAGAACAAAGAAAAGATCGAAAACATACACAGGATCAGCGCTGAACTAGAGATGTTTGAAACTGAGCAGGAGATCTATGATCACACAGTTCAAGCGGCCGAGAGGATCTTGGATTTTGATATCTGTGCGATAAATGTTCCTGATGGTGATTTTTTTAAAGCGATCTCTACATCATCTGAGTTTCCTGAAAACAGCTCCGCTACGGATAAACATTTACCTATAGATGATAGTTTAGCAGGTAAAACATTCAAAGAGAAAAGATCGTTTTTGGTCGAAGATAAAGAGGAAAACGAATACGTGAATCCTACTAGAGATGATTTCAAATCGGGTATAAGTGTGCCTATAGGCGATTTTGGCGTATTTCAGGCGGTTTCTACCGAGAGAGGATATTTCGACGAAGAAGACTTGAGGATAACTGAATTACTCATGGATCACGTCTCAGAAGCTTTGAAAAGGGTGAATTCTAAAAAAAGAGAAAATTTTCTCCATTCTCTGCTTCGGCATGACGTAGGGAACAAAACCCGGATAATAGAGGGATACCTTGAACTTGCAAGGGATCAAGACATCTCTGAAAAAGCGATGAATTTTATTGATAAGGCAGATCGTGCCGCTGAAAACAGCTTGGATATCATAGAAAAGGTGAGGAAACTAAGAAAGATCGAAGAGAAAGAGGAGATTGGAGAGATCAACATTAAAAGTGTGATCGATAAGGTTATTTTGGAGCTCGGTAATCAGTTTGTAGATAGTGAGATGGAATTGAATAGAGATGTATGTGATTGTGAAGTACGAGGAGGCGCATTATTAGAAGAATTATTTTCAAATCTGATAGAAAATTCTATCCGTCATTCTAGAGGCGATGAAATCAATGTTCATACTCATGTAGAAGAAGGTGAATGTTCGGTCATAATAGAGGATAACGGCAAAGGCATACCTGACGAATTGAAAGGGAAGGTGTTCGAAAGAGGTGTGAAGAGCGGAAAGAATTCGGGGACCGGTCTGGGTCTGTACATGGTTAAAGAGATCGCTGAAAGTTATGGCGGGAACGTTTCGGTTGATGATTCTGATCTAGGAGGAGCTAGATTTGAAGTTTCGTTGGAAAAAATCGAAGGATGATATATCTAGTTATTATTTCATCTGATCTCATCTAGAAGGGCTGAAAAAGATCTGTCTTTTGATGGTCTCGGTTCGATCCTAGGTTTCCCGTGTTCTTCTTTTATCATTTTAGCATACAATCTGACAGCGCCTATCTTCACGTGATTCATCACACCGTCGTCACCGGAAGGGAAAGCCTCTATGATCAGTTGTAGATCGTCACCGTACATATTAGAAAGATCAGAAGCATCCCAAGAAAAAGTCAAGACCTCTCCCTCTGTATCTTCGATCTCAAATCTATCACTTTCAGTTATGATACGGTTGTCCTCGACCACTGACAATCTGATCTCTGGCAAAGGAGGGAAGAAAAATTCCTGTTCTGTCCTTCTCACTTTGATGGCGATCTTTTGTTCTTTGTTAGG
>JAFDTP010000054.1 GCA_019594195.1 Thermoplasmata archaeon | reverse complement strand
GATGAAGAAGATGAAGAAGAGTAAAATCACTTTTTAAAACCCATTTTTTCTTTTTATTCTTGTATGACGATTTCGGCCTCGTACTTTTCCATGAGTACAAATCTATAAGTCCCTGGTTCTACCTGATCACCTTCCATATCTGTCTGGTCCCAGAACAGGGTCTGGTTTTCAGGTATCGCGGGCATAGCGACTTCCCGTTCCCAGTCATATACCAACTCACCGGTATCTTCCCGGTAGACCTTCAAGTATTGAGATAAGGGCGTCCATGATGCAGAACCGTCGTTCTTTAGATCGATGCGAACGCGTTCGCTTTTCTCGTAGACATCCTTTTCGACTTGGATGTATTGTCCATCATTACTCCCTCCATCATAATTACCATAAGCGATTATGCTGGCAGAGATCAAGATCAAAACCGAGATGTAAACATGCACGCTTCTGATCGATATCGACCCGCTCATCATTATTAATGATTGAGACTGTGAGTTAAGAATCTTTCTACCGATCGATATTTTCAGGATCTCAAGATATCTGGTATCCAAATACCTTGATATCCTCTTTTTTCATCAGATATATGGTACTTCCAGCAGATATGAAAAGAGGGAACCAGAATGTTATTACTCTTGCTAATAGAGCGATGGCCATGCCTTCAGCGAAAATGAAACCGTTCAGTCTCAAGATGACAGCCATGCTTCCTTCGAAAGTCCCCAAACCGCCGGGCGTTATGGGCAGCATGCTGACCAGGTATGCAGAATAAGTGACTATTATAGCGAGTAGAAAACTGAGCTCTATACCTAGTACTTGCGCTGTGACATAAATTTTGAATGGGTAAACTGCCCAAACGACAAAAGATACGACAAAAAGACTGTTGCGAGTTTTAGGTGTTAGGATCTTTTTCATAGCGTTCGAAGCTCGTTGAACGAATCGAACAGCGTATATGAATTTAGTATAAAATGTTTCGATCACCGGGAGTCCGATATCTAGTTTTTTAGACCACCAGATGCTCTTTCCTTCGTAGTATATAAGCAGGAAGAGGATCAGCGTGATCACACCTAACGAACCGAAAGAGAGGTAAACAACCAATGGCATCGCATAAAAGAAAGAAGCCAGAAGTAGTGTGAAAAAACATATGAAAAAGAAAGGGACCAATGATATGTACTTGTGACCTAATAATAAAGAAGTGAGTTTTTCATAATCTATACTTGTGATCTTATTATAAAGGTAGAGTTTAGCGGCCTCGCCTCCCATCTTAGAAGAAGGGGTAACACTTTCTACGAATCCTCCAGTCTGATTTACCAAGAAAACTCTACTGAATGATATCGTCTCCGAACTTTTACCGAATAGATAATACCATTGAAATGCGACCAGAGAAAGAGTCATCAATTGAAGCATTCCAAGAGAGATGAGAAAAAAGATCAATAAAAAAGGATCTAAGTCGAATAATATACTGACTATCTCCTCTAGTCCGCTTATCAATGTTATTATGGTCAGGATGAATATACCGAGGACCCATAACAGTAGTTTTTTGTTCATGATTCTCCACAATCAAGATCGAATAGAAGTGATCTATCAAAAGTCAACATATTGTGTTCAACTTCATCTGTAGGTTCAAAATCCGGCATCTCACCATAGGTCTCTTCAAATCCATCTCTTGGTGCGCGGACGATCACCGAACCCTCTTCTTCAGAGATCAGATTTTCTAAAACACGATTTTTTGGTTCCACCTGTAAAGCTACCAAGGCTTTATCAAATATGGTTGGGAGCTCCCTCAAACAGTCATCTTCAAAGAAGGATATATCTTCAGATAATCCCAAATAATCGACGATCTTTTTAGCCCTCTTGAGTGCATTTGTGTCTTTATCCACCGCATGAACCCTGGCTCCTGTCAATTGAACTATATGTACCGCGGTGAATGGAAGGGCACCACAGCCAAGGTTCAATACTGTATCTTCAGAAGTTATATCTCCCAGTTCGATCTCTCTTTTCACAACGCCTTCATACGGCAGCGCGTACATCTCGAAAAAGGATGGATTATCATACATCGTTTTTTCCAGAGACGATGTGAATCTCTGTATCACTTTCATATAAAGAGTAATTAGGTCTAGCCTCATTTAAATGTTTAGGTTTGCCTAAACTTTATTAATGACCCGAATTATTGACGTCATAGCATGAGACAGAATCCATCGGAAAATAAGAGTAAATACGATTTCTCTCTCCCGTTTGGAGACCACATCGGTTCTTTCAGTAAGCGATTGTTAAAATCTCTAGAGAAGACCTGTTGCCGTTCGGATTGTTTCGGATGTCTTTATCATGATAAAATTTACAGAGAACTCATAAAAAACGAATTGGAGATGGCGGATATCGATGTGGATTCTAAGGTCGCTGTTGTGGGAAGCGGCCATTATCCGATGACCGTTATAGAACTCGCCAAGAAAGGCTTCCGGGTCGTTGGGTTAGATAGAGACAGAAAAGCAGTAAAGAACTCGAGAGAGATAATAAATGAAAAGAAACTAGAAGACAATGTGAAAATAAGACATCGTGATGGGAGGGATATCGAATATAGTGATTTCGATGCCGTCTGGATAGCTTTCAGCGTAGAGCCGAAAAAGGATATCTTAACAAAGGTTTTCGATGGATTAAAAGAAGGTGCTAAGATGATCTACCGTAATCCCAAAGAAAAATTAGAAGGTTGCTTCTCTTCAGTTGAACCCTCTCGATTTTCAAAAATAAATGATAAGGAAGAACAGGATTTCGGGAAGATCTCTGCACTCGCTGTGAAAGAGAATGATGATATGAGATTTGAGGATCTCGAAAATAAAACTAATTCAGTCAAATCTTTAAAGGAATTGGAGCTTGGAGAAGAAAAGGAAGTGATATCTTGTCCAGACCATTCTTGTCTGAACGCACTCGGTATTAGAGAAGGTAAGAAAGTAAAATTTGTTACCGAACAGCCCTTCGGTGGTCCTCTTTTGGTCTCCGTCGAGGGCAGAAAGGCCGCGGTAGATAGAGACATCGCTAAAAACATCGCTGTTGCGTGAGGACATCTCATGGAAGTACTTCTGATAGGACCTCCAAATGTCGGGAAAAGTGTCATTTTTAATCGCTTGACCGGATTAGATGTCGGTATGGCAAATTATCCCGGTACCACAGTCGATTTCAAAAAGGGGAAAGCTTCAGTCGGCGATATGGAGTATGAACTGATAGATGTTCCGGGTACCTATTCACTAGACGCTTCCAATCAGGCTGAACGTATAGCTGTAGAGATGTTAGAGGATGAACCAGCCGGTGTTGTGTGTGTTTTAGACGCGGTAAACTTGGAGAGCAGTTTTCATCTTTTGATGCAGGTCTTGGAAAAGGACCTTCCTACTGTCGCTGTCATAAATAGAACGGATCTTCTAGATGGTTTTATAGATTCAGACCTCATCTCACAGGCTTTGGACATACCGGTCGTTACGAGCGTTGCCACCCGTGGAGAGGGGATTTACGAAATAGAGGACAATATAGGGAAGATACTAGAAGGTAAGATATCCTCTCCTCAGAAAGAGATATCCGCTGATTGGAGATCTGCTGAAGAACTCGAAGATAGAGCAGTCACGACCTCTAACGCTGCAGAAGAAACATGGCAGGATAGATGGGGAGATCGTTTGATAAAACCTTTCCCTGGCATCCCCCTCGCATTTCTTATATTGGGCTTGATGTTCCTATTCGTCGTAGGGGCGGGATTGGGTTTGAGGAACTACGTCTTTTTACCTTTTTTTGAAGGTGTTCTATTTCCCAGGATCACCGCCTTGGTTGAACGATTTTTGGGCGAGGGACTCTTCAGAAATATACTGATCGGAGAGTACGGTTTTTTGATAAAAGCGATCGAATGGCCTATAGGTCTAGTTTTGCCCTACATCATCTCATTCTACACGGCTTTGAGTATTTTAGAAGACAGCGGTTATCTTCCTAGATTAGTGGTACTGATCGACGGGATATTCAAAAAGATGGGACTCTCCGGTTCTCACGTCATACCTTTTCTATTGGGATATGGATGTGCTATTCCATCGATAATGTCTACTAGAACTATGGATAGCAGAAAAAAGAGGATGATCGTATCGACCATGGTCAGTCTTTCGGTACCCTGTATCGCTCAATCCGGTGCTTTCATAGCTCTGTTGGCGGAAAGATCCGCGATGCTCGTTCTGATCCTCTTTTTATTTTCCGTTTCCGCCGCATTCCTATTCGGTATATTCGCCGGAAAAATATTCAAGATCAAAGAAACGCGTATGGTCCAAGAAGTCCCTGAGCTGCTGAATCCGGACTGGAAGATATTGGGCAAGAAATTGTGGATCAGGATAAAACACTATCTTTCAAAGGGAGTCCTACCTATGATCGTCATCATAGGTGCCGCTTCTATTCTATACGAAACAGGCGTACTCATATTTGTCGGAGAGGCATTAGAACCTATAATAACAGGATGGATAGGATTACCGAGCGAGGCTTCGACACCTCTGATATTAGGGATCTTCAGGCGTGAACTAGCTGTCTTACCCCTTCTAGAGATGGAATTGACTACTCTTCAGCTTTTTGTAGGAGCTGTGATAGCTTTGTTTTATGTTCCTTGTATAGCTGTTTTAGGAGTTTTAGCTAAAGAATTCGGCATACACGTATCAGCGGGCGTTCTAGCTTTTACTTCAGTTTTCTCTTTCTTCATCGGCGGTCTGATAATGCAGATCGGTCTTTTATTGTTGTAGATAAATCAGGACAAAACTAAAGTGCCGCTTTCACATTTATTTTAAGCGATGAACGAAGAAAAACAACGAACATCGAAAGTCGAAATCAAGGAGAAGGAGTTCTCTAGAGAGTTGATCGAAGTACTGGTTGGTGAAGAAGGCGCAGTGGACCTGGAAGAGGGATGGTTACCGGTCGCTGAAGCATTAGAGGAACCGGATAGGTTACCGTTCCTTGTTTCCGAGATACTGGAATTGGAAAAGACGAACGAGTTGAGAAAAGCTCTGGTTAGAGTTCAGATCAACGCCCAACTGAAACGAGATCAAGCTTTAGACCTGTATAAGAAACAATTGTTCGCGGCTACAACCATAGAGATACTTCTTTACGGAAGACTAAGACTGAAGCCCAAAAAAAGAAAATTGAAGAAGGGGAAAGAACAAAAGGAGAAAGAACCCGATGAAGGAGTAGAAGAAGAAAGTCAAGAAAAACAGATGGAAGAGGGTTGATCCACTCAGCCGGTTATCTCGTCGACTATCTCTTTTGATCTTCCTATATATTCCTTCGGATCAAAAACCGTTTCCAACTCTTCTTCGCTCGTGACTTCCATCACATCGTCTTTTTCCAGCATCTTGTCCATCAGAGGTTTTTCTTCGGCTCTAGCTTCCATGGAGGCCTCTCTCATGATCTCATGGGCCTCCTGTCTGCTCAATCCCTTTTCAGTCAGGTGGATCATCACCGATTCCGCCATCACTAAGCCGTCACTCATGTTTATGTTCTTCATCATGTTTTCTGGGAAAACTTCGAGATTCCTGAACAATCTTTCACTCTTATTCAAGATATCGTCTAAAAGTACCAAGACATGAGCTACCGTGATCCTTTCAGAAGAAGAATTGGTGAGATCTCTTTCATGCCATAATATATTGTTCTGATATGTGGGAGTTACAAAACCTCGGAGCGTTTTAGCCAAACCACCTATGTTTTCCGCCAGTATAGGATTCTTTTTGTGAGCCATGGTAGAACTGCCGACCTGTTTTTCAGTTTCGAAAGCTTCCGCGGCCTCCATGATCTCAGGTCTCTGGAGGTTCCTCACTTCGGTGGAGAATTTCTGGAGGGAAGCTGATATGTTAGCTGCTAGAGATACGAGTTCTGCGTATCTGTCTCTACCGACGATCTGACCGGTCGCTTTATCTACGTTCAATCCTAGGTCATCCATCACCAATCGTTGGATCTCTTCGGCGTCATCACCGAAAGCAGCACCGGTACCGACCGCCCCGCTCATCTTTCCTACCAAGACTCTGTCTTTGGCCTCTTCCAATCTCTCTATATGTCTCTGTATCTCCGAAGCGTAAACAGCCATCTTCAGCCCAAAAGTCATCGGTACGGCGTGCTGGGCGTGGGTCCTTCCTATCATAACGGTATCCTTGTGCTCCTGTGCCCTTTCGCATAGGGTCTGGTTCAGATCTTCAAGATCCTCTTTAAGTATATCCAAAGCTTCTTTCAGCTGGAGTGCCATCCCCGTATCGATGATATCGTTGGAGGTGGCTCCCAGATGGATGTATTTTTCAGCGTCGCCGCAGTGCTCCCCTAGGACTTTGACCAATGCCATGATGTCGTGTTTTGTCTCTTCCTTCTCAACTCTTTCGACTTCCTCCCAATCCACTATATCCGTGGTGGCGTGTTCAGTTATAGTATCAGCGGCTTCTTCAGGAACATTGCCGAGTTCTGCATGAGCTCTAGAAAGAGCGGCCTCGACTTTTAGAAGTTTATCCGTCTTGTTCTCTTTGCTGAAGACCGATTTCATCTCTTCTCTACCGTATCGATAATCTAGTGGACAAACTAACATATTTCTCACTCGATGTTCATCGCTTTATTGGTCTTCTGTATACTTTTCATGGGATCTTCTTCGACTTCCATCATCGCTCTTATCGCGTCGATGTTTTCGGGAACTATATCGCTCTCCTGGTGTATGGCCTGATAATAATACAACGTTGAACCTTCGACTTTAACAGAATCGTCCCAGACAGCTATCTCGTTAAGATCGCCTCTCGGATTGTCTCTATCCTTCGCGAACTCCATAACTTTAGCTGTGGAATCTACTCCCTGTGAAGCGTTGAAGAACTTTATCCTAGGTGTGTTTTTCCAGATCTTTAACACTTCTTCAGAGTCCATCTCTTCTTCGAGTTCTACTATGTTGCTGTGAAGGTGCATTATAGTTGTGGGGACCTTGACCGCGGTGGTCTGTATATCGATCTCGGGTACAACGCTCTGGACGTCTGGTCCGTGGTGGGAAGGGATATCGAGCACGGGATTTATCGAATTTATCGGACCTCGTGAGGTATCCCATGGATCGGCGCCTCTTCTGATCATCACAGCTTTACAGTCATCTATCCCAACATCACGATGTAAGGGGTATAAAGTCCTCAGAAGACCGGTAGTATTACAAGAAACAACTCTCAGATAATCGGCTCCATAAGCTTCTTCATAATTCGCCATAGAATTGAACGAGAGTCCAGTGAGTTCGTGATCTTCGCCTCCCTGCCATATCGCTTTGACCCCGGCATCCTCATACATCGGTTTGTAACCGGCTTTTTTGGGTGTGCCATCTATTATTATGTCTGACTCCTTTAAGAGATCCTCCAATCTTCCTTCGACAGGGATATCTTTCTCATCAAAACCGTCTAAATATTTGTCGGAAGAAACGTAAAAAGGAAATCCCTTCTCTACGGCCATCTCGGCCTCGTAGGTCGGACTCCTCTTCGCCACTCCTACGATCTCCATATCATCCTGCTGTTTCACAGCATCTGCGACTCTTTTACCGACTGTGCCGTATCCGTTTATGCCAACTTTGACAACCATCTCATCCACCGTTTGAAGTAAAATAGAATGTATTTAAGTAGATTTCGGTGATTACAGATATCATATAAAAAAATAATATGATAGATTTGAGTTTTTGATGAAGGGGTCCTTATTGGATCGATTCAAGTGTACTTTTCAAGCTTTTCTTTTATATCTTCTTTAGGAAGGGCTCCGATCATCTTGTCTACTACTTCGCCGTCGTTGAATATTATCATCGTAGGGATCGAAGAAACACTATATTCTGAACTCTTCGCCTTATTATCATCTACGTCCAACTTTCCGAAGGCGACATCGCCCTGCATCTCTTCAGCGAGTTCTTCTATTATAGGTCCTAATCTTTTACAGGGTCCGCACCATTCTGCCCAAAAATCGATCAAAACCACATCGTACTCTTCCACGAACTCGTCGAAATCTTCATCGGTCACCTTTACGGGTTCATCAGGCCAATTTCCACTCATATTATCACCTTATATCTTCACTCTTCAGAAGCATAGGAGTGTATTATTAATTTTGGGTATCGATATACGACAATTCCCATGGATAAAGATCTTTATTTTGACAATCGACCGAAAGATTATTTACCGTAAATTTTGTAAGTTTGAATCGAAGAGGTTGATATGTATGGACGATAATTCAAAGGGCTTATCTCATGAGATGAGAACCGAGATGGAGGACTTCATAACTGAATGGATGAGCGAAAATAAAGTGCCCGGTATGAGCATATCGATAGTGAAGGATGATGAAAAGATATACTCTAGAGGTTTCGGAGCTAGAGATCTGAAAGATAATCTTCCAGCGACGCCTGACACTCTATACGGGATGGCTTCGGTGACTAAATCCTTCACCGCATTAGCTATATTGAAGCTCGTGGAAAAGGGGGAGATATCGCTAGAAGACGAAATAACCGAATATGTACCTGTAGGATGGGACAACGACGTCAAGATATACAACCTTCTAACGCATTCATCCGGTATGCCTTCACTAGGGGTCAGTGAGGCCCTGATAGACAGATTGATCCAGATGGACGAAAGAGGGTTAGCTCTCAGTGATCTAGAAGACTTTTACACGCATCTGAACAGTGCCAAAGATGAGATCGCAGCAGAACCGGGTGAAGAGTTCTTCTACTTCAACTCTGGATACGCATTACTCGGTCAAATAATCGAAAAAGTCAGCGATAAATCTTTCCCGGATTTCGTTCAGGACGAGATACTCGCACCTCTGGAAATGGACAGATCCAGATTCGATTATGACGAGGATGAAGAGGACATCATGACGCCATATTTCATGGGTGAAGAAAAACCCGAAGAAACACCCTATCCTTTGAGAGAGATAGGGCATCCAGGCGGGGGTCTGTTAAGTTCAGCGAATGATCTCGCGAATTATCTTATAATGCACATGAACGGAGGTTCTTTCAAAGGACAACAGTTGGTCGACCCCAAACTTCTAGAGAAGGCTCACGAAGCTCATATAAGCAGGGAAACAGGCGATTACGGCTTCGGATGGGCCGTTAAAGATTTCGAAGGGGAAAAGTTCGTAGGCCATGGTGGTTCGATAGCAGTATCAGGAGGATTCATCGGATTCGTCGGCAACATAGGCGTCGCAGTCTGCGGAAATACCATACCTGGAAGTTCCTATGAAGAAGTCGCTAAATGGATAATCAAGACCGTGAGAGGAGAAGACGGGAGCGAACTCACATATTTCAAGAGGGATGAAATGTTGGAAGAGCTGACCGGGACCTATGAGTCCTACCGCGGCATAAAAGAGATGGAGATCGAGAAAGAGTTCGGACTGTTGAAACTGACCGTAAAGGAAAGACTAGAGAGCACAAAGGTGATATTGATACCCGAGGACAAAGAAGTCGAGGATTATCGTTTCTATTATCTAGACGGCAACGGCGAGAAGAACCCTGTTAGATTCGAAGAGACAGAAGACGGTATGGACATGTTCATAGGTAGATGGCGGCTGCACAAAGAAGACTGATATACATGGAGAAGATACCGGTGGCACTTACTATAGCGGGTTCCGACTCCGGAGGGGGCGCTGGAATAGAAGCGGATCTGAAGACCTTTTCCGCCTTCGGAGTGTACGGCACCGCGGTCGTGACTTCAGTCACAGCCCAGAATACACAAGAAGTGAGAGCGGTTCATGATATCCCGCCAGAGATTGTTGAGGAACAGGCCGATGCTGTTCTAGACGATATCTCCGTGGATTCAGTGAAAACAGGGATGCTTTCCAACTCAGAGATAATAAAAACAGTAGCCAAAAAGATCGACGGATGGGATCTTGAAGCGGTCGTGGATCCGGTGATGGTCACTAAATCTGGAGACCAACTGATCAAAGATGACGCGGTCGAGCTGTACACAGACGAGATGATCCACCGTTCAAAGGTCCTGACCCCCAATTTGAGAGAAGCAGAGAAGCTCACTGGGGAAGAAATAGAGACAGTAGAGGATATGAAGACGATAGCGGAACGGCTGCATGAGATGGGGGCTGACAATGTTATCGTTAAAGCCGGAGAAGCGGGAGAAAAAGTCGTAGACGTTTTTTACGATGGAGATGGATTCGAAGAGATATACGGTGAGAAATTCGCTTCCCACAAACACGGTACAGGCTGCACATTCTCTTCAGCTATCACAGCAAATCTTGCAAAAGGTAAATCTGTGAAGGGTTCGGTGAAGACCGCAGAAAAGTTCATAGACGACGCGATAGAGAACGGTCTTGACATAGGAGAAGGCGAAAAACCCGTTGATCATCTAGTGTGGTCTCGGAAAAGGTAAAAAAATTTAAGATAGCCGATGAATTATTTCCTCAGATCGGCCATATGGTCTTTACTTTTTTGAATGTGTTCTTTCGAGGCGATATCGCTCCTGTAGCGCAGATCGGCCCCCTTTATCTTTTCGACCGCTTCTTGTGAGATAGACCTGGCTTTTTCTATAGTCTCTGCTATACCCACCAAGGCGATCGTTCTAGAACTTTGAGCGTAGTATTCGTTATCTTCCATTTCAAGAGCCGCGGGATACATCCTAAGGTGCTCACTGTACTCTTTTTCCATCTCCTTCGCCTCTGATAGATCGATCTTCTTATCTCCCTTGTATTCCTCGTCTCTGCCGTAGTCCCAGGGCACCTTGTAAGTTACGACGGTGGATCTATCTTCAAACTCAAGATCATTTAGCTCACCATCTATCAATTTATGGCATACATCGACGAAATCGTCTTTTAGTATAGGTAGGATGTTCATCACCTCTGGATCCCCAGGCCTACTGTTTATTTCGAAAACTTTTATACCGTCGGAAGAACACACATATGCCATATACAGCGGGAAGCCTCTCAAGCCCTCTTTGCTTCCTTCCTCTTTCAAAGCTTCGTGAAGTTTCTCACCCGTATCTAAAGCTTTTTTCCAATCGATCTCATCCATGAATGGAAGTATATCTCCCTCGGCTTTGTAAGAACCCATACCTCCCGTGTTAGGTCCCTTCTCTCCTTCAAAAGCACGTTTGTAATCTCTTACCGAAGGAGTCTTGATCAGATGTTCACCGTCGGAGATGAATTGAAGGCTGAACTCTTCACCTTCTACTTTTCTCTCGATGAGGACCTTTCCATCTTCAAAATTGGGATAGAAGTATTCTTTGAACAGTTCTTCTCTAGTAGTGAAATGATCTCCCCAGACACCTACACCTTTGCCGGCCGCAGGAGTATCAGGTTTGATCGCTACGTCGTTTCCTATCTCATCTAGATAGTCATATACCGCCTCTTTTACTTCTTCCTCAGAAGAAAATTCTTCTGGATCGAATACTTTGAATTCGGGGTTCATGTCAGGTGCGACTTTTTCCATCAGTTCTCTCTGTCTCACCTTGCTCTTCTCTATCGCAAAGTCCTCGGTCGGACAGATAATAGGTATCGAAGTTTTTTCCTCGACCTCATCTCTCACACCGTTAATTATCGGATCTTCAGGACCGACTATCCCGAAATCTATCTTCTCTTCGTTCTTCTCTGCGAACTCGACTATCGTATCTACAGATAGACTGGGATCTACGATATGTTCCTCAGCTCTCTCGACGTTGAACGGATTCTTTTGCTTATCGACTATGAAAAGATCAACTTCGTGTTCGCTCCTTTCAAAAAGATCGACCATGACAGCCGCTCTAGCCCCGTATGAAACTACAAGCACTCCTTCGCTCATGATTTTACCCGTTTTTGGAGCGGGAACTTTTGATTTAAAATTTGCGTTGAGCGGGAAGGAGGGGAAGGTCGAATCTATCAATGGTCTCTGGAAAATCTTGGTTCGATCTATCCAAAAAATACATAAATAAATTTATTTGTATGATATCGGCAAATGAAAGTGGGTGACCAAAAGGTAATCTGCTGGCAATCGGCCTCACTATCGAAAGTAAAAAGATTCACCATAGTCGTAGGGGATCCGATGGAAGCTAGAAATGAAGATGATAATGAAGATCCAGATGCTTTATATCACGAGCACGTACAGGGTGAAGCCAGCTTTGAAAATGAAAGTGAAGAGGAAATAGAGTCCTATTCCGAAGAAGAGCTAGAAAGGAAAAGAGAAGAAGCTTTAGAGGAGATAGAGGAGATGATAGTAAAAGCTCTAGGACTGGACGATGGACCAAACTTCAAGTCCGAACAGGATCTGATGGAATGGTTCGAAGAGGTAGGTGAAGATGAGCTGGAAGAGCTGAGAGAGTATCAGCTAGAACAGATGCCTGACAGTAACGGATGCGTTCTGACTAACTACGAGGAAGGACCGGATGAGAGGGAAGACGAACTCACGACCGGTGATCCACCAGATATCCCAAATGGTCATGGCAGTAATCCTCCCCCGGATGGAGGTACCTATGGAAACCAT
>JAFDTP010000176.1 GCA_019594195.1 Thermoplasmata archaeon | reverse complement strand
CTGGAGAAGAATTGGAAAACTTCTATGAGAAAACATCTACGGATCACCAGAAGTATGAAAAGATAAAAAAATACTTGGAAAAAGAAGCTGGACATTTTAGAGGCGTAAATTCAGTAAAAGTATCACCTGAGCTCGTTCGAGATAAGTTTGAGGAAAGTGAAATAACGAGGAAAAAATTCAAGGAAAATGGTATAAAAGTGGCTAACTACACAACTCAGGAAGAGAGGATGAGCATACCGATATTTAGGAAGTTTTCATCGATGACCGCTGATGACGATCTGAAGAGCATAGCAGATAACCACTTGGATCATTTCATACCCGATCCAGTAGACTCTATAGAAGTAAAAGAGGAAACCCAAGAAGTTTTCGACTTGACAGTACCAGAAACTCATAACTTCGTTGGCGGTAATGCACCCATGATCCTCCACAATACTGTGATCCAGCATCAATTGGCCAAGTGGAGCGATGCGGACATAGTTGTTTACGTCGGATGCGGCGAGAGAGGTAACGAGATGACTGAAGTTTTGAGAGATTTCCCCGAATTAGAAGATCCATGGACCGGAGAACCGCTGATGAAAAGAACAGTTTTGATCGCGAACACCAGTAACATGCCCGTGGCTGCGAGAGAAGCTTCTGTATTTTCAGGTATAACCATCGCAGAGTATTACCGAGATATGGGTTATAACGTTGCTTTGATGGCTGATTCAACATCACGATGGGCAGAAGCCTTAAGGGAGATATCCGGAAGGTTGGAAGAGATGCCAGGTGAAGAGGGATTCCCTGCCTATCTAGCGTCAGAACTCGCTTCATTCTATGAAAGGGCCGGAATATGTGATCTCTATGGAGATAGAGAGGGTTCAGTTTCTGTCATAGGAGCTGTGAGTCCTTCAGGCGGCGACTTTTCAGAGCCGGTTACCCAAAACACTCTAAGGATCGTACAAGTTTTCTGGGCCTTAGATACCGAATTAAAGAACAGGCGTCACTTTCCGGCTGTAGATTGGCTGACATCGTATTCATTATATCTCGATCAGGTTGGTAATTGGTGGGATAAAAACGTAAATGAAGATTGGCAGGATCTTAGAAGAGAAACCATGCGTTTATTGGAAAAGGAATCTGAGCTAGAGGAGATCGTGCAGCTAGTCGGTCCCGATGCGCTCCCGCCTTCTGACCAGTTCGCTCTACAAGCGGCTAGGATGGTAAGAGAGGATTTCCTACAGCAGAATGCCTTCCACGACGTAGATACTTTCTGTTCTCCCGAAAAACAGTTCAGGATGTTACAGATAATCATGGAATTCTACGAAACCGGACAACAAGCCATCGAAGAAGGTGTTTCAGTGGACAGTTTAGCGGAGATGGACGTTCTCGAGGACATAAGTAGAATGTCTAATATAAGTTCAGATGATTGGGAAGAAAAGTCCAGTCAGATCGAGATGAAGATGAACGATGAATTCAAAGAGCTCGAAGAATCATTGGAACTCACATCACCTATAGAAAAAGGAGAAGGGGACCTAGATATCAAAGAAAAAAACGAGATGAAAGATGAAGAAGTTTCAACGGAGGAGGGATAGAAATGGTCGATGACATGTCTAAAAGGACGGAATATCAAAACGTAACAGAAGTTTCTGGACCTTTGATGGTGGTCGAAGGTATCAGCGATGTGTCTTATGATGAAATAGCAAAAGTTAAGCTCCCCAATGGAGAGGTACGATTGGGCCAAGTTCTTGAGGCTGGAACCGATCGTGCAGTCCTCCAAGTTTTTGCTGGTACTAGAGGGTTAGATACCAAAGAGACTAGCGTTCAGTTCACCGGAGAGGTCATGAAATTCGGTGTTTCGAGAGAACTCTTGGGCAGAGTCTTCGATGGTATAGGAGAACCGATAGACGGAAGTCCAGACATAATACCCGAAGAAAGGAGGAATATAAATGGAAATCCGATCAATCCTTCTGCCAGAGAGTATCCAAGGGAGTTCATCCAGACAGGTATCTCCACTATCGACGGTATGTTGACACTCGTTAGAGGACAAAAATTACCTATATTCAGCGCGTCAGGTTTACCACATAATAGCCTAGCAGCACAGATAGCCAGACAATCGGAGGTCCTAGGGGAAGAGGAAGAATTCGCAGTCGTTTTCTGCGCTATGGGTATCACCGCAGAAGAGGCAAATTTCTTTAGACAAGACTTCGAAAGGACGGGTGCCCTGGAAAGATCAGTATTGTTCCTAAATCTTGCTGACGATCCTGCGATCGAGAGGATAGTCATCCCAAGGATGGCTTTGACAGCCGCGGAGTACCTGGCTTTCGAAGAAGATATGCAGGTATT
>JAFDTP010000151.1 GCA_019594195.1 Thermoplasmata archaeon | reverse complement strand
GTGGGTCTTTCCCTGGGTCTGCGCCTAAATTCTTCTTCCTCTTCTTTTTCCCCCTCGACTTCCATTACCTGTTCCTATCTCGAAAACTGTTAACTTCCCGAACGAAGCTTCAAGAGAAGATATCAAGGAAGTTTACGATCTAGCATATGAATTAGAGTGTAAAGGAGTGACAGTTTACAGGAGCGGTTCGAGACAGGAACAGGTAATGGAAGTCGAGGGGGAAAAAGAAGAGGAAGAAGAATTTAGGCGCAGACCCAGGGAAAGACCCACCACTGTCAAAGGAACTACACAGAAGATAGATACTGGCTACGGCGGCCTTTACGTTACGATAAACGAGGACGAGTACGGTCTTTTTGAGGTCTTCTCTCAGATAGGGAGAGCCGGCGGTTTTACACAATCATTTACGGAATCTCTTGCTAGGTTGATCTCTCTTTGCCTTAGGTCAGGGATACCACCGGAAGAGATCGTAGATCAATTGGAAGGTATAAGGTCTCCTGAAGTAGCTTTTGAAGAAGGAGAAAAGATATTATCGATACCTGACGCAATGGCCAAGGCGATCAAATGGCATAAGCAGGGTAAGAAGAGGACCGAGCAAGCTCAACTTCCAACGGAAGAGTCCGAAAATAAATCGTCAGTGCAAAAGATGGTCTCTAAAGGGATAAATCCTGCTTGCCCAGATTGTGGAGCCATGCTGACTTTATCAGAAGGATGCGTGACCTGTCCAAATTGTGGATACAGTCAGTGTTGATAAAAATATCTACAAAATTCTTTTCTTTTTTCTTTAAAAGATGTCAAAAATTAGAAATAGTTCTTCCTTATAGGGTGAACCGGTGGTTAGATGGAAAAGAGAAAAACGAGAGTAATTATAATGGGAGCAGCAGGAAGAGACTTCCACAATTTTAACACTGCTTTCAAAGACAATGAAGAGTTCGAAGTCGTAGCGTTCACCGCGACCCAGATACCTGATATAGAAGGTAGACGATATCCTCCAGCGCTTGCGGGAGATCAATATCCCGAAGGAATACCGATAATACCTGAAGATGAATTGGTTGAAACGATAAAAGAAGAAAATATAGACGAGGTAGTTTTTGCTTACAGCGACGTGACACATGAATACGTGATGCATAAAGGTTCAGCAGTAGTTGCCGCTGGGGCTGATTTTGTTCTTCTAGGTAATAATGATACAATGTATGTACCTAGTATCCCTGTTATATCAATTTGTGCTGGGAGAACCGGTTCTGGCAAAAGCCAGACTACAAGAGCTATCTGTGAGTATTTGAATGAAAAGGGTACTAATCTTGTAGCTATTAGACATCCCATGCCGTATGGTGATCTTGAAAAACAGGCTGTACAAAGATTCGAAGCCTATGATGATCTGGATGAACATGATACTACTATAGAAGAGAGAGAAGAATATGAACCTTATATAGATAAAGGCATGGTGATTTATGCTGGTGTCGATTACGGTGCTATTATGGAAGAAGCGGAAAAAGAAGGTGATCTCTTGGTATGGGACGGAGGAAACAATGATACGCCATTCTACAGACCAGACCTTCATTTTGTAGTGTTAGATCCTCATAGAGTAGGACACGAGACCAAATATCATCCCGGCGAAGTCAACCTAAACATGGCGGACGTTTGTATCATAAACAAATGCGATTCCGCTGAGGAAGAAGATATAAAACAGTTGGAAGATAACGTTAATAAGATCAATCCCGACGCTGAGATAATCAGAGCTAATTCACCGATAACAGTGGATAAACCGGATCTGATCGAAGGTAAAAAAGTTCTCGTAATAGAAGATGGTCCCACACTAACTCATGGAGGGATGTCTTTTGGTGCTGGAAAACTCGCCGCAGACAAATTTGGAGCTGGTGAAATAGTAGATCCCAGAAAACATGCTGTAGGGTCAATAAAGAAAACCTTCGAAAAATTTCCTCACCTTGAAGATGTGTTGCCCGCTATGGGGTACTCTGACAAACAGATCGAAGATTTGAGACAAACAATAGAGAACTCTGATTGTGATGTTGTAGTTTCCGGTACACCGATAGACATAACTAGAGTTTTGGATACAGACAAACCTATCGCACATGTGAAGTACGAACTAGAGGTACAGGAAGAAGGAAAACTTGAGAACATCCTAGATGGGTTTAAAGAGGAATTCCTATAAAAAACCCTTTTCTTTTTACTATCCTCTTTAGACGTTCAGAAACCCTTAAAAAGGAGCCTAGTTCATAACTAATATAGATGGATGTAGACTTGGCTGATGACGAACATTTTGTCCAATCCAGCAGGACATGCGCCCGCTGTAGAGGATCAAAAAATCTCTGCGGTAGAAAACGCTGTCCCGTTGTTGTCAAGTATTATCATCGTATGAAATCACAGCCGATGATAGAAGATACTGATATATCTGGATCTTCGCCCCCAGGTGTCTTCGTTGGACGCTATGGATATCCTAAAGTGGATGTGGGCCCTCTTGTTCCACCTTTCCACGGAGACACTCAGGAATTAGATACTCCAGAAACTTGGGTAGGTAGAGATATCGATGATATAGTCAGTAATAGAACTCAACTCATCAGAGGAAAACATCCTGTCAGAGTGGATAAATTCGAGGATTCTAACAGACTAGTAGATTATACACGACAGATGGCGCTTTCTAAAGAACCAGCCGAAGTGGAGGCTTTTTTTAAAAAGAAACCCGGTGGAAAGATATCTCTTTCCGATTCCGTCCAACCGTACGGTCCTTCGGGACCATTAAAAAAGCTTGATCTCGGAACTATCAAATTCGATAATAGGTTGGATAAGGTGTATTTCGATACAGACCTCAAAGCTACCAAAGGAGTGATGCAACTTTATGAAAAAGATGTTCTCATATCCAAGATACAGAGAGCATTCAGCGTGGGGTCCTTTGGTCTAGAGGATAACCGCAAGTTCGTACCCACTCGATGGAGTATAACCGCTGTCGACGACACCATCGGTAAAAATTTAAGAGAAGAAATCAAGAATTACAGGCCGATAGATGAATACCGTGTATACGAGACTTGGGAACTCGATAATAGATGGGAGATCCTGATGCTTCCTAGAACATGGATATATGAACTAGTCGAGGCATGGTACCCCGAGACGGCTTGGAATCCACATGGGAATAATATAGCCATAATATCCAGCCATGAAAAATATGAAGGTAGATCAGATTACGCCGAAATAGGAGGATGTTTTTATGCGGCTAGACT
>JAFDTP010000081.1 GCA_019594195.1 Thermoplasmata archaeon | reverse complement strand
TGAGGGATCTAGGATGGATGAAGAGACTTTACAGATGATGTATCATTTGGGGATGCATTTTTTCAGTAAAGATTATCCCACTATAACGAAACTTGGTAGAGAACATTCTAGAAAGGTCCATGGAGGTAACGTTGTACCCATAGCTTACGGACACGGCATAAGGAGTGCTTATTACACCATCGAAAAGGGAGAACAGATAAATGAAGATGAGCTGGACCCGTGGGATCAAGTTTTCACAGTCATAGGCGGAAGTGGAAAAGCTCTGATCGATGGAAAAGAGATCGCGTTGAAAAAGAATATTTCTGTTCACGTACCTCCGAATACAGAACATATAGTCAAGAAAGACGAAGATGAAGATGATCTGGAATTACTATGGATAGCTTATGGAGAGAAAGCTTAGCGATTTTTAAGGTCTCTCCATAGGTAAAATTCCCGATATCATCGCTATCAACGGTCCCACTATCAAACCCGCCCAGATCAATAATCCTACCAGGCCGAATATAACGATCTTGATCTTATCCTCTCTTTTAGCGTCTTTAAAATCTGATGATCTTTCCCATAACTTATATCCAACTATAAGAGGGATCAAGACGAAGATCAGAGTCACTATGACTGCGATACCGGGGCTCGAAGTGCTAGCTGCGATGATCGTTTGCATCAACATCATCGCTCCACTGCCGATGTAAAGAAGACTAGAGATCAAAAGACCCCACTCATTCAGGTTCTTTGGGATCTTCTTATTTTTGTTCTTTCTCCAAGCAGTCCAAACGAAACCTGTACCTAAAACAGATATCATGGGAGCGAATATCAACCAGATAGGCTGTCCTTCCCATAGACGTATCTGTATAACATCGATTGGAAGGCGGATCCATTCTATAGGCCCCCAGGTCTCCCGATAACCCACTGCTAAACCGTACTTTCCTCCAGTTTCTTCTTCATTGTAAACTGCCACGTGGTATGTACCATATTTATCTATCTCCTGATCATATGATGCTGGATGGTAATAGCTTCCGGGAGTGAACGGTTCATATACCCGTTCGTCTAGTTCGCCTTTTATGATCTCCACCCCAACATCTTCGGGTTTCTCGATAAAATCAGGAGTAGTGTCGTTCTGATCTATACCGGGTCCCATTATAGCTAGATCTGGAACAAAGCCTTCGTTTTGTGGTAAAAGGATGCTAACATAGAGTCTTTCGCCTTCTTCCATCTCCATCTGGTAATAATTTGCAACATCACCTTCACGCAGGTCCGCATAGATCGCCCAAGACTTTATCGGATCATCTATGATTTTAGCGTGTTCAAGACTTTCATTTTCAGAGGCTGTTCTTGGAACATGAGCTGCCGCTGTTGAAATGAATAGCACGGTCAAAGTAGTAAGAACCACTAAAGTGCTTACTTTCCCTCCCATATCATATCAATACTCCTCAGTATGATTTAAATCATTTGCAGATAATCATCAAGACTCGAGGTAGGACCAAGGTTTTACCGTCCGAATCTCGTCGATGCCCAATCAATTATAGGTCCATATGCTAGGCCTGCAAAAAAACTAGGCCAATCCCTGAACTCACTTGTAAAGGTTATAGCCAAAGTGACAACGAGCCCAAGAACAAATCCGCGGACCAGGAAGTTCTTATCAGAATCGATGAACTTGATATCGTAGGCTAAACCTATCAATAAACCCATAACGACTCTATTGTACCACATAGCAAACAAAAACATCTCGTTCCCGTCGAATCCGATCCTGATCCCGACGCCGACGATGCAGAGTATACCAAGTAATGCACCAGTCAAAATTCCGATGGTCACCCTTCGTTTTTCCATATCAATATGACGGTGTTTAGAGTACAAATAATTAATCCTAGCTAATCCTCTTCGTATTCTTCAGTGTGATCACAGTCGGGATAACCGGAGCAGCCCCAGAACTTTCCATATTCACCCTCTCTGACGACCATATCTTCACCGCATTCGGGACAGACTTTTTTGTCATCTCCATTCAACTTCTTTGCTAGAAAATGATCTTCAAGAGCTAGCTGTGAAAGTTCGTCGGCTTCTACATTATTCTCTCGATCTACATGTTTTACCTTGACAGATATGTTTTTCCGCTCAAAATACTCGATGAGTTCTCTCACCCTCCTATGAACGTCTTTCATATTTTCGGAATTCACGGACCATTCTCCGTTCACTTGTTTGACCACGAGTTGTGAGTCCGAGATTATTATCAAACTTTCAAATTCTAAATCAGACTCTCTTATCCATTCTAAACCTTTGATGACCGCCATGTATTCGGCGTAGTTGTTGGTCACCCTATCCTCTAAAAGGATATTGTAATCTTTTCTGACCGTTTCAGAACCTTTTTTGACCAGATATCCATACGAGGCGACTCCCCCGTCTTTTCCTCGATATGCGCCGTCAGCCTCTAATGTTATTCCGACCATATTTTTCACTCCGTCATCATCGCAGCATTATCAATTTTTATCAGTATTATAGTTTACTGAATTACGATGACCTCTTGTTATTGTATTCAATCCAACTCTAGTTTTTTATATAGACGGACTATGCAGTCTATCGCTGAACATCCTTCTTTGGAGAACAGTCCGATGATCAAGAAAGATAAGATGCCCACCGAAAATATCGCGATACCGGCTATCGCGAAAAGTCCTTGATAATCGAGTCTAGCAAGTATAGTTCTATTTATGAAAATACCTACCGCTCCACCGATGAACATGTTGAAAGAAGCAAGGGACATCACAGTTCCCCTTTTCTCGGGCAGATACTGTTGTGATGTCATTATGATGGTCACCTGTAATATCACGAAGGCTAGACCGAAGCCGAAGAGAGCCGGAATTATCAAATAAATACTTATCCAGTAGCTGATAGTTATTAGCGATAAGAGCCCCAGTACTCCCGCTATCAAAAGGATCTTCGTACCTATCTTTTTCTTGATAGTACCAGCTCTTCTTCCTCCGATGAAAGCGGCTAGACCGAACAACGTCAGGATCAGACCAACGTACAATATATTGTAGCCCGTCTGTTCCACCAGATAATCTCCAAGGTAAGTGAAACTACCGAATACAGCGAAACCGACGAGAGAAAGTAACGCGACGGTCCTAGGCAATTCAGGATGTGATAACGCATCACTATAAGCTTCTCGGAAGCTGAGCTTGTCGATCTTTCCTTTCTCAAATGTCAGGAACTTGTAAAGTAGAACGACCAGTATCAATTCGGCTATACCGTAGGCTAGATAAACTATCCTCCAACTACCTATGAATGAAAGTCCTCCTCCGATAGCAGTCGCTGCGGCTGCTCCAAGGAAATACATGCCCATCACCGTACCTATGGAATTCATCTTGGATTTAGGATCTTCAAAGGTATCTCCTATCAAGGAAATAGTGACCGGCAATATAGCGGCTGCAAAAGCACCGTTGACCGCTCGTAAAGCTGCTAGAGAATAGATATTGAAGGCCGCTGCAGCTAGACTGCTGAATACTGCTGTTCCAAGTGCAGCGGTGGTTATGACCCTTACTTTTCCAAATCTATCTGCAAGAGGACCAAATATTATAGTGAATAGACCAAAAGGAAGCATGTAAGCTGTCACGGTCATCGCGGCGGTCCCTATACCTACTTCAAACTCTGCGGCTATATCCACGAGTATCGGCGAAGCAGCATAGTTGTCACCCATGACCCAGAATCCCATGAAACCTAGAAGATAGACTAGTAATTTCTTTTCCCTCTCATCTTTAGTGGACATCGTTCTTTTAATAAGTGCTTCTTCTTTATATGATTTCTGCATATCTATATAAAATTGTTATACAACGTGCTCTGGAGGATACAAAAATGAATCATGGAGAAGTACTAGAGGTGGGACTAACACTCATTCCAAATTAAAGATCTCCAACTACCCGCTAAAACAAGTACAAAGAATAGACGACAACTTCTTTCTTCAATTCACTCGTTCAAAGAAGAACGGACTCGTCGGAAATCAAAGATTTCCAACTGCCCGTTAAAAAAAAGTTTAACGGACTCGTCAGAATCATAGATTCTAACTGCCCTCAAAAACAAGTTTTGAGGACATGTCGGAAATCAAAGATTTACAACTCCCCGTTCTTCAAAGAAGAACGGACATGTCGGAAATCAAAGATTTCTAACTGCCCGTCAAAACAAGTTTGACGGACTCGCCGGGATCCGCAGGAAGTCTACGATTTCTGAGGATCAAGGGGAGTCCGTGAACAAAGTGAACGGACTCGCCGGGATTTTCGTCCGAACTAGTACTGCCAGCTCGATTTTCGAACCCGGGTTTGGGGCTCCGGAAGCCCCGGTGATATCCATTGTAGTTCTATCCCAGACGGAATAGAATAGCTACACCACGAGCCCAAAAGATTTAGAATAACCTATCTGCTTTTTTAGATTTACAAACTTAAGCTGAACAAGTTCTACTTTTCGAATTCGGTGTAACCGCATTTACCACAGGAAACCCTGTCTTCATGCTTGGCTAAAAACACACCGTCTCCGCACTTTGGACAGCTTCTCCTTTTCCTTTTTATCTCACCGTCTTCTACTTCAAAAATATCTCCTTTTTCCATATATATCACCAAATCTTAACCTCTTTCTTTAAAGTAATCTCTCTCGTACTTCTCCATAGATTCTTTATCATCATATATCCTAGCTACGACTAGTGACTCTTCTTTACCATATTCAGTGTCGATCTTGTCGATGACTACGTTGCCTTTGGAGGCATCCGCTAGATTCGCTATATCGTCGGTCAGTGAAGCTCTAGTAGGAGTTCCCTCTCCTTCATGGGTCACTTTTAGTGTCATCTCGCGTCTTTTCATCATGTCGTTCTCTTCTTCGTGTTCTATTTCGACTTCCGCCATCTTATCTACCATCTTCAACTTCTATCATCTTATTTATTATTTCCCAAGCTTCTTCTTTTATATCTTCCGATATCTCGTTTATGACCATGCCCTCGTCGGGTATACCGTAGATGACCAAACCACCTTTAGGGCACAGCACGATCGATACGAGGGAAAGCATGTCTTCCTCACCATCTACTATGATGGTGACTTTTTCATCTCTTTCTATCGCCTGCTTTACCTTATCCCAGGCCTCTTTACTTATAGAAGATCGGGGATTTCTTAGCCTCGATATCTTCTCGAGGTCCTTCCACTCCCGTTTTTCAAAATCCCCTCTTTGGGTCTTGCCGTCCACGATAGATACGTCAGGTATTATCCCCTGCTCAAGAAGCGTATCAGTGACGACATCGCCGACAGTTATCTTAGGTGACTTTTTCACAAATTCTTCAGGTAATTCACCTTCTATTACAGGACCAAGAGTGCGTTTAAGTTCATCTCTGTCCTCAGAACTCAATCTGAGGTCATTTTCAGGGATCTTTCGTGAGATGATCTATCCCCTGACTTTTAGAGCGAATTTTCCGTTCGCATTGATCCCCATCTTACTGGCCAGCATGGAATGTTCATGATCGACTATCACAAGGTATCCCTGCCATTCTCTAGAGACTTCTCCGCCACAAAGAGGGCATTCGTTCTCTTCTGTGAGGTGATTACAGTCTTTACATGCTTTTAATTGTGCCATCTTCTAATCCTCCTCTTCATCTTCTTTTTCGATCCATTCGAGCTTCCCTAATCCGCTCTGTCTCATCGTCATACCTATCTTGCTTTCTCTTGGATTCCTATCGTTTACACTGACCGTTACGATCCTAGCCCTGATCTCGTCATCTATCGAAAGAGTTCTGTCGGATTCTTTTCCGATCAAAAGCTGACTCCCCTGGTCTACTTCCACCTTATCGTTCATTATCTGGCTTATGTGCAGTAGGCCGTCAAGAGGGCCGAATCTTACGAAACCACCGAACTTGAGGACCTCACAGAGGTAGCCCATTATCAGTTCCTGTTCGACCAGTTCGAAGTAGAGTGCATCGTATTCAACAGTCTGGTAAACTCCTCCATCACCGTGAACGACTTTGCCTTCACCTACACGGTCTACGTGAGTGGCTAGGATCACCAGCTTGTTTTCGTCTTCGATGACACCTTCTAACTCCTCCTTAGCGATCTCTTTAGCAGCGTTGTCTATATCTTCATCTAACCGATCAGGAGGTATCCTAACAGTGTCCGTTTTTCTCTCCATTTTATACATGACTTGTCCACCTATACTTTATCGATTTATACTAATACAAGGCCGTATTCTGCTATAGCGGTAGCGAAAACCAGAGCGACTATGGACATCAGCTTGATAAGTATATTCAGGGAAGGGCCTGAAGTATCCTTGAATGGATCGCCAACTGTATCGCCGATCACACCTGCCTTGTGGGCATCGGAACCCTTACCACCATGGTGACCTTGTTCTATATATTTCTTTGCATTGTCCCAGGCACCGCCTGAATTCGCCATCATTATAGCGAGTACGAATCCTGTTCCTACCGCAGCCATCAAGAAGCCAACGAGTGCTGTTGGGCCGAGCACGAAACCAACAATTAGCGGAACTATTATGGCCATAAGTCCGGGAACTATCATCTCTCTCAACGCGGCTGATGTAGCCAGGTTTATCGGTCTCTGGTAATCCGGTTCAGCTTCGCCGTCTAGGAGCCCAGTGACTTCTTCAAATTGTCTTCTCGCCTCTTTGACTATCTCGAATGCGGAACGACCGACAGCTTTCATAGTGATCGCACAGAACAAGAATGGTACCATAGCGCCCAAGAAGACTCCGGCCAACATCGTTGGTTCCATGATACTGAATTCACCGACATCGAATCCTATCTCTGATGCATAAGCCGCAGTTAAAGTCAAAGCCGTTAGTGCTGCTGATCCGATAGCGAATCCTTTTCCGGTCGCTGCGTTGGTATTGCCGAGAGCGTCTAAAGCATCTGTCCTTTCTCTAACTTTGGGATCAAGACCGCTCATCTCTGCCAAACCGCCAGCGTTGTCGGCGATAGGTCCATAGGCGTCAGAAGATAGAGTGATACCTAATGTTGACAACATCCCGATTGCGGATATAGCTATGCCGTAAAGACCAGCTAAATAGTAAGAAACAAGTATCGTGATAGAAACTATCACTACCGGAAAAGCGGTGCTCTGCATCCCTGTTGCGATCCCCTGGATTATGAAGGTCGCGGGACCGGTTTCAGTGGATTCTGCCATCTTTCTGGTCGGTTTATACCTTTCAGACGTATAATATTCAGTAAAGAATCCTATAAGAACTCCGGCGACAAGTCCTGCTACAACGGCGCCGAATATCCTATAAGCGAGGTAATCAAACTCAGCAGGAGGTACGAAGAAGTAAAGTATCACAAAAGAGAATATGGTGATCAAAGCTGCCGCACCCCAGGTGCCCTTTCTCAGTGCCTTGAGTAGTGTCTCTTGGGATGCCTCTCCTTCAGCCCTGATGAAGAATATAGATATCATGGACGCGATTATCCCCGCTCCAGCTATCAAGAACGGTATCGCAAATATTTGAAGTTGATCTTGTAGTCCGCTCAGAGGCGTATGAGGAAGAAGTTCTGTACCCCTGTAGATCATCCATCCAAGAGTTAGAGCAGCGATTATAGTATTTGTATAAGAT
>JAFDTP010000064.1 GCA_019594195.1 Thermoplasmata archaeon | reverse complement strand
GGTTTTAATAGCCTTTTTTACTCCAAATTACACCGACACCGATTCCGATCACGAACGCGGCTATTATCAATCCGATTATGATCCGCATCTCGTCCCAGTCCACCTCGTCATCCACTAGATCTTCTCCGACTGTCACCTCTACTGATTCCTCTCCTAAGCGTATCGTATAATCTCCTTCGTCCCACGTATCGTGTTCTTCCATTATCCATTCTATATCATCAGAATCTCCCGGACCAAGTTCTAGTGTATGACCAAAGTGGCCTTCTTCGTCGTCTGCTCCTTCCACTATCAAGTCTACTGTCGCGGCGGCGTCTCCCTCATTGGTTACCGTAGCTGTGATCTCCACTTCTTCATCGAGGTCTATCTGTACTTCATCAGGTTCACCATTGACCGTGAGATCTTCGACAATTATGTCTGGTAAGTCCGGATCTTCCTCTACACTGACCGAAACTTCTTCGTCTCCTAGTATTACGGTATATTCTCCTACATCCCAAACATCGCCGTGAACATGTGATCGTTCTATTTCGTCTTCCCCTCTAATGTCATGAATCCAGGAATGTACTTCATCTCCGGCTTCGTCCTCTACTCTGAGTTCGATGGGTTTAGGGATGTTCATTGGAAAGTCAGCTTCTGCAGTGATTTCGACCTCCTCGTCGACGTCCACTACAGCATCTTCAGATTGACCATTGACTTGAAGATTTTCTACTTCTACGTCAGTCTCCCAATATTTTTCTTCCATCTCGTATGCTAATTCACCCAATTGTTCTGGGCCGTGTGGGCCAGGGAAAGCATCCCATAACGAATCTTCTGCTAAATCATGGCCTAACGCCTGTAGATGACCGGTTACCCACTGCCAACTAGTCAAACCAGGATACGGAAGTGTGATGGTTTCTTCACCGTCACCAATCTCCTCGTCCCAATCATCTTCATCCCAATCGGGTTCTTCTCCTTCACCTAGATATTCAGAAACTATAGTGGCTTCGCCTTCCTCTTCGATCACTTCAAATTCATCACCAAGCTCAAGATTATATGGGAACGACGTGAAGTGGAATCTGGTTCCCGCGGAATCATGAATTCCAAAGGCGATGCTATTGTCGACGTCCTCTCCGATAACGTTATCGTCTTCGTAATCAGTATCTAATTCACGACTGATCTCTGCCGTCCATGTAGTATCCTCATGCCAAGCGTTGGATTCAAGTACACCTCTACTTCCTTCAGTTTCCTGAAGTATCCTCCTCGGTATCACCGCGCCTTCCCATTCGGCAACGTCTTCGTCAAAATCTTCTAACCAATCTTCATGTATGTAGAAAGGATCTTCAGGGTGGGTCCATTCGTGTTCATCCTCATCGTAGTATTCGTCGAAGAACTGATCTTGCGGTAAATTCTGCTCCCGCAAATCTTCTACATCTATGGCCCCATCTTCAACGATGTCAGTATCGTACATGTAATCCGGCTGATCACCCATATCGTCTTCACCTAGGTCTCTAGTTCTAAACGGTCCTGTTCCATTATCGCCTCTTCGATAATCAATAACGTGTTGAGAATCTCCTTCTCTTATCGGTACACTTCTATGGGTTCTAACGTGCCAGAGATCCAAGAACTCCTTTTCATCGTACATATCCTCTATTTCTTCCTCTGAGACGACTTCGTCCCAGGGCGCTTCCCACCATTCATCGCCCTCTCTTGACTGCGGGATATACTTCCTCAGATCACCTTCACCGATCCCTTCTTCTACTTCTTCTCCCGGTAATTCGAACATGTCTCTCATCCCCTCGTGAGCGGTTATCCAACCGCCCCAGCCTTCGAATCCCTGGACGCTGCCATCATCGAGCAAAATACTCAGTCTGTCTTCATAAAACTCATCCAATCTTGTCCATTCTCCGTCCTCGTAAACAAAATATTGGTGGTACCAATCTGGATCTTCTCGGTCCCATTCAAACCTCATGAAAATCTCTTCATTATTATGGGCGATCTGAAAATCCATGTCTCTAGTACTTTCATCTGGAACATCATATGGCATATCATCTGTTTCTCCCGTGGAGGCTGGTAAATTATTCGTGTTACCCACGACCACAAAAGCAGCTATCAATAAAACGATCCCAACTAACACAACACCCACTTTCTTCCAACGCATCACTTTTTCCTCCATGACTACTCTATTTCATTGTTATAAAAAATATCGTATATATAAGTTAGGTAGTTTTAGGTATGGTTATAAATCTGATTTTTAGATTGATTTTAGCACTGATAGTAGAAAATTTCAAAAGACATCTCTCCACAAAATTAATATAAGTTAAAACAGATTCATAACAACGATATATTGTTTTCTAATGGAGGCTAAACATGCCCGAGGAAGGAAAGAAATCTGGTCTGTATAAAGTGGTGAATCCACCCCACATCCACATCGGTTTCGACAAAAACGAACTTATGTTGAAAACATTTTTGCTGATGTCGATCATAGCTTTCGCATCTGTGATGATAATGGGGATCCCAGCTTTGTTTCATATCCTTATAGCGCTGGGAACAGTTTTAGTTGTACACAATGTCATACAATCTTATCAGCAATGGAAAGGGGTCAAACCAACTTATGAGTCCGCCGGATCGCCTTTGGTCGCGGGAATGATAGTCGGCCTAGCTATGCCGATCGAGGCACCATACCTGGTCACCGCATTGGTTGCATTCTTGACGATGTTCTTGTTCAAATACATACAGGGAAGATTTTTGGATCATAAATATTTGAATCCAGTGGCTTCTTCTAAAGCTTTGGTATTTGTTATCTTCGCGTTCGTGTTCAGATACATCGATCCCGATATAACCGCACGAGTATATCATCCACACCACCAGAATCTGGATATGTTCACAGCCGAAGGTTTCGAGGGATCTTTATGGATATTCAGAGGCGAAACTATCCCGCTACTCGGAAGTGAGGTCTCCGCCACAGAGGGATTGATCTTCTGGCAGACCCACGGATGGATAGGCGGAGCTTCCGGGATCCTAGTTCTGATCGTCGGAGCGATAGCGGCTTACTGGTTGAGGTACAAATGGCGTATCATAGTTTCCACGTTAGGGACCATGACCGTTCTAGCAGTAGGTACTGGACTTTACTTAGGAGGCGATCCTCTGATGAGGATAGCTTTCCACGTCTTCACTGGAAGTGTTATATTCATGGCATTCTTCATGGCTACAGAACCTCAGTCCACTCCGATGCCTGAAGGCAGCCAGTACATATTTGGATTCTCCCTAGCGGTATTGACGTTCGTTTTCCAGATGTACAACATAGTAGGTGGTTCCCTTTACGCTTTAGTGATCATGAATTTAGCTACACCTCTGTTAGATAGAATAGTTTTGAAGAAGCCTTACGGGCATAAAGGGTGACTCCGGAGGTTTTAGTGATGGTAAACAAGGATAAAACTCATAGGAAGTTCAAAGAAAATGGGGGTTTCGAACTCGACCTTCAGATGAAACAAGACGCAATCGAGGACCCTTTCAAAGAAGTCCCTCCCGCGGATAAGATGAGGGTGTTCCTCCGTCAGCAGATAGGACCGGAACCGGAACCACTGGTGGAGGAAGGAGATTCTGTAAGATATGGAGAGAAGATCGGAGGGATAGTAGAAAGTGATGATTGGTCGGTCCCAGTTCACAGTCCCGTCACCGGTGTCGTGAAAGAGATAAAAAAGATGGAACATCCTATCTCTGGAGATGAAGAGACCGCTGTGATCATAGAAACTGAAGATGATGAAAAAGAACCGTATTATGAGCCCATGGATCCTGAAGAAGCCTCCAGAGAAGACATGTTGAAAAGGATAAGAGAGGCAGGTGTGGTAGGACTGGGTGGTGCAGTTTGTCCTACACATGGAAAATTGATGGATGCGAAAGATAGGATATCTCACCTTATAATCAACGCCAAAGAGAGTGATCCTAATGTTGCTTGCGACGTGCGTCTAATGATAGAAAAACCGAAAGAATTGATCGACGGTATCAAATTGATGGGGGATATATTAGACGTGGATAACATCGTTTTCGCTACCAGGACAAAAGAAGACGAGATCCCCGAATTCGAGAGATATCTGAAAGGAGAAGATATAGACGTCGTTAGAGTGAGACCGAACTACTCTGTAGGATATGGTAGATTATTGGTTACTGAAATTTTAGATGAGGAAGTCCCTCATGACGAACATTCTGTAGATATAGGAGCTCTAGTACATAATGTTGGTACGGCTTATGCAGTTTCTAGAGCTATAAGAAAGGGGGAATCTCTCGTATCTAGAGGTTTAACATATTATTCAAAATCTCAAGGTGGAAGAAATCTATGGGTGAGGATGGGGACACCCGTAGAGCATATACTGGATTTTGTTGGTGCATCTATCACAGATTTTGAACGTGTCGCTTTAGGTTCGATCATGATGGGGCCTTCGATCAGCGATCCTTCTACGCCTGTCATGAAAGCACACGCAGGAGTTACAGGATTCGCCGAAGGGGAAAAACATCCTTATGAAGATCAAACTTGGTGTATAAGATGCGGGTACTGCAACACTGTCTGCCCAGTAGATATCTATCCCCAAATGATAATGAAAGCTCAAAAGAAAGATAAAAAGGAAAGGCTCAGGAAGCTAAATGCCGATAACTGCATGGACTGTGGACTGTGTTCTTTTGTATGTCCTGCCCGTATCAATTTCAAGCCTTTCTTAAGAAGGGCAAAATCTGAGATGTGGGAATCTCAGACCTGTTAAGATATAAATGATGTGATGAGATATGGGAAAGAATGAAAAATCTCAAGATTTTCAGGAGGAAGGTGGGTTCGAAGTAGATATAACTATGAAGAGAGAGGCTATCGAGGATCCATTCACCGAGGTCCCTCCCGCCGATAAGATGAAAGTTTTCTTGAACCAATGCGTAGGTCCTGAAGCCGAGCCTTTAGTAGAAGAAGGAGACAAAGTTAGATATGGTGAAAAGATAGGTGGGAAAGAAGAGCAGGGTGAGATGCTGGTCCCCGTCCACAGTCCGGTCAATGGGACTATAGAAGAGATAAAAAAGATAAGACATCCTTTATCCGGTGAAAAAGAAAATGCGTTAATAATCAAAACCGAAGATGCAGAAGAAGAAACCACTTTCGAACCTATAGATGTTGAAAACGCTTCTAGAGAAGAACTCTTGAAGAGGGTGAGAGATGCAGGTATCGTCGGTCTTGGAGGAGCCGCTTTTCCCACTCACGTTAAGCTATCTGAAAAAGGTATTTCCACTTTACTGATCAACGCAAAAGAGAGCGATCCTAACCTTGCTTCTGACGTTAGGTTGATGATGGAGAAGCCCGAAGAATTGATCGAAGGTATCAAACTGATGGGGAAAATCTTGGATGTTGATGACATAATCTTCGCAACTAGAACCGCGGAAGGATCTACCCCAAAATTCGAAAAGTTACTGAGAGAAAATGATGTGGAGATCGAAAGAGTGAGGCCAAATTATTCGGTCGGGAGTGAAAAACTCTTGGTCAAAGAAGTGTTAGGAAAAGAGGTACCTTCCGGTGAATTCCCACCATCAGTTGGTACTGTCGTTCACAATGTAGCTACCGCACATGCGGTAGAAAAAGCCGTGTTAGAAGGGAAATCTTTGGTATCCAGGGGTATAACCTTCTATTCTGAGGAGACCGGTGGACAAAATCTATGGGTGAGGATGGGCACACCGATACAACACATCTTCGATTTCATGGACGTTTCTGACCATTCCTTTGCGCGTGTCGCGTTGGGCTCGATCATGATGGGACCGACAGTACCCGATACCAGCTATCCATTATTGAAGGCAACTTCGGGTCTGACCGGGTTCGATAGACTTGATGAATATGAGAGGGAAAAGCCCTGTATCAGATGCGGCTACTGCAATACGGTCTGTCCGGTCGATATCTATCCGCAGATGATAATGAAAGGGGCGCAAAAAGACGACATGAAGAGGTTGAAAAACCTAGATGTTTTGGACTGTATCAACTGCGCCCTTTGTTCTTACGTTTGTCCCTCGAACATCAAGTTGACACCTCATCTTGATAAGGCTCAAAAAAAGATGAGAGAAGCCGACGATTGAGTATTTCAAGAGTACTCCACCTCTTTTATCTCCCCGCTGAAATACCAGACGATCAACATGGTATAGATATGAGGTTCGTTATATTATCGCTTTCTTTGAATGAACCGGATAGATTTAAATAACCTCCTCTCTGTTTATGGCTTTGGAGTCCATCGATATGAAACATGACGTTCTGATAATAGGTGCTGGTCCGGCTGGTATGTTCGCGAGTTACGAACTCAGCGAAAAAGACCTCGATATCTTAGTAGTTGATAAAGGAAAAGATATCGATGAAAGGACCGAAGACGATATCATGTCGGGTATAGGCGGTGCGGGCACCTATTCTGATGGAACGGTCAATCTTCGACCTGATATAGGTGGAAACTTAAGAGATTATACTAAAAACGATAGAGATGCGTGGAAGCTGATAGAATACATAGAGGATATCCTCTCCAAACACGGGATGCCGGAGCCCAAAAAAGAAGAAAGTGAGAGAGAAGAGGAGTTGAGGAGAAGGGCCGCCTCTTTGGGAGCTAGATTCTTTCCTATAAGACAGGCCCACATCGGGTCGGATAAGGCCCCCGCGGTGATTAATTCCTTAAAAGAAGAGCTTGAAGACAGAGGCGTCTCTTTCAGAACCAAAACTGAGGTCGAGGATATACTGATCGAAGACGATGAGTGCAGAGGCGCCACAACGATAGATGGAGAAGATATACGAGCAGAGAACGTTGTTCTAGCCCCAGGAAGGGTGGGTATAGATTGGGTGCAGGACCTGACCGACCGTCTTCCACTGGAGGCCGATTTCGCCCCGATAGATATCGGTGTCAGAGTCGAAGTACCAAGTATAATAATGGATCCCGTGATAGAGGTGAATAGAGATCCTAAGTTTCACCTTTACACGGACAGTTATGATGATTTCGTGAGGACATTTTGTACAAATCATAAAGGATTTGTCGTCAAAGAGAGATACGACGGTTTCATCGGTGTCAACGGCCATTCCATGAAGGATAAGGAATCGGATAAGACCAACTTCGCCTTTTTGGTCAGGACTCGTCTTACCGAACCTTTGGAAGATACTACAAAATACGGTAAAGCTATAGCACAGTTGGCTACGACGATAGGTGGAGGAAAACCTATAGTCCAGAGACTCGCTGATCTGAGAGACGGAAGAAGATCTACCAAGAGCAGGATCGATAGGAATCCGGTCCAACCCACACTGAAGGACTACACTCCTGGAGATATCTCCATGGCATTACCTGAAAGAGCGGTGATCGACATAAAAGAGGGACTAGAGATGTTGAACGAGATAATACCTGGTGTGGAATCCAGCGCGACTCTCCTCTACGCTCCGGAGATCAAATTCTATGCAAACCATCTCAGTGTAGATGATGATCTGCAGACCTCTATACCTAAGTTGTATGCTGCAGGAGATGGATCTGGACTCTCGCACGATATAGTCAATGCTGCAGCAACAGGTATTCTAGCGGGAAGGAGTATAAGAAAAAAATATCGATAGAAAGCGGTTTTTGAAAGTGTACGTATCAGCAGGGTTCCCCATCCAAGGCATATATCGCTAGTTTTTTCTCCTCCAATTCTATACCGTACTTTTCTTCTCCCTCGTAGGTTATCAACCAGCCCTCTTCAACTCTTGTCAGCTCGGACCTCATCCTTATATGTTCTAGATCCTCCCGACTTAAGGCTAAGAACAACTCAAGGGAGATCATGCCTTCTTCAAGGTGATGCTCGTACTCCTCACGCTCTAAAGTAGCGTCGGGTTCAGTGGACATCGGACCGCCGCATGTACACTCACCGAAGGGACCACCGCATACAGGGCATCTCATACCTTGTTCTTCATAATCGATCGAAAGATGAAACATTTTTATATCTCTCCAAAGATTATCCGTATAGATCTCTATTTCAACGGTATAGGAATAAGATCCCTCTTCTGGAAATTCATATTCATTTTCTACAGTATCATCGAATACACCTTCTCCTGGATCCCAATCACAGATATAGTGTTCAACTATTTCTCCATTGCCCCAATCTATCCTGATGAACGTTTCATCGAATTGCTCGCCATACTTGTCAGGGTACTCCATGATCACGTGTATTGACTCGCTCCACGTAAAACTGTCATCATGGGTTGTAATAGAGTAAGACTCCATGTGATCACTCTCTATTTCAAATTTCTCAAGGTCAAGTCTATAATCGCACTGGACCCAATCAAAATTTACATCTTTATCCAATTCTTGCATCCAAGCACCGTACTCATCTTTAGTCGAGACATGAAACTCTAAATACATCTCTCCCTCTGGTTCTTCATCATCTATCTCTATGTACGGATTTAACTCAGCTGAATCCGTTATTGTCATGGTTTCTGTTGTGAGTTCTTTCCAATCCTCTTCATCAATGGAGTACTTAACCGTTACGTTGTACTCTGCCTTCTCACAACCCGCTGGATTATCTATGAATCCCTTGCCTATCTCTATCTCAGGTCGGATACAGTCTGAATACCTCGAATCTGAGGTCTTCACGGGTTCATCGTATTCGACTGTTATCTCATCTTCATCTAACTCCGGCTCCGCGTTCCTGATCGGGATCTCTACCGAAGCTTCGGCGCCAATGTCATGATTTACTAGTCCGTCATGACGGTGATATGTACCAAATATATTCTTTGTAGAAATCTCTAGTCGAGCTTCATCGGGGAGCGAAGAAGTTGGAACCTTTAACAAAAACTCAGTTGCAACATTAAATTGACCAAAATATGGTTGGTCTGTATCCCACCAGAGTTCATACTTATGATCCCACGTTTGTTGGATGAATGCTCCTTTTCCTGAATCCGAATTGTCATCAGGAGGTAGGATGTCTTCAATACCATCATGATCAGAGGCTCCTCTCGCCTTCCACTGTTCATATAAAAATTCGCCAATATCAATCGCTCCAATAGGATCTTTCAGACCTGCTGCCCATTCTATACCAAATTCAGCAGTTTCTCTCAAGGTAGATTTATCTTTGTCCTCATCGCCACCTTCTGGGCCATCCGTCATGTTTACTGCAGTGTGAGACCCTGGTTCAAAATACAGATCATTACAGTCTCCTTTTGTCAGTTCAACCTGAAGTGGAATTTGAGTAACACCCGAATAATCGATATCGTTGCGATTGTTTGGTTTTGTGGTTATGTCTTCAAGGTCGTTATATTCACTATATTCGTACCATCCTGTCGCTGAGACGTTAACATACACCCAATTAGATCCAGCGCCCTCCATAATAGTCTCGACTCTTGAGCTCAATGCAATCCCATTGTCCCACCACCAACCATGGATACCATGTCCTGTATAAGCCAATTCGAAAGGACCGTCATAAGCATCTTGTTCTGTTACATCACCATATGTGGTCTTAAAATCTTCTGAAGGTGTGCCTTCTGCCTGGAAATAAACTGGTTCATTATCGGGTTCCGGGTCATCTGTCGGACTCTCTGCGGCCCCTAGATCTGGAACAATGGCAATAGAACTCAAGAGGAGGAAGCAAATCGCAAAAATAGATAGTTTCCTAAAATTCACAAATATCACTCTCCTTTAAATCCTTCAATGTGCACTTCTATGGAAGCCGAGACCTCTTCAGAGAGTCCATCGATGACTGGCGTTAGTTCTAAAGTACAGGGTTCTCCCCAGTTTCCCTCTGGAATACTCCATACCAAACTGCTCTCTGCCTTGAAATCATTCTCATCTAGATCGAATATCTCTTTAGGCCCCATATCAAGGTCATCTCTGACTGAACCGTTGTCGATCATCGAAGATCCCCGCTCAAAGAAAATAGACCTAGATATATTACCATCTTCAGACGCTTCAAATCTAAATTCTTCTAGATCAAGTTCTTCTGGCAGACTTCCCTCTGCGGTTACGTCTATATAAGTCCAGTGATAACCGCCTCCACTCATCACTGCCATGTTCAACACTTCGAATTCAAGTGCAGTCTCTCCGTCTACAGTTGTGTTAGCCATAACTGATCTGTT
>JAFDTP010000020.1 GCA_019594195.1 Thermoplasmata archaeon | reverse complement strand
TGGGAGGAATATCAATGCCCATACTACCAAGAGTACCAGTAACTTTTTCCTATCGGACCAACTTTTGACAGAATCTATTATATTTTTGAGAGTCTCATCGGATTTCTTCATCGGGATAATTACCGATAAACATGATATATGTTTTTTTGGTCTTGCAGAACCGCTTTTAGTTCACTTGAAGAGTGAAATTAAATAACCCTAACTTTATTCGTTAATGACCGATGAAAGAAAAACAGAAAACAAAGATCAAGCTGATACTTAAAATAATCGTAAGCATCGCACTGATATATTACATAATCCAAAGGATCGGCTTGGAAGAGATATACTCACAAGTTAGAGAAGTGGAATTGATATATTTCGCTTTCGTTATCTTTATCTTCATATTTAACATCATGATCAGTGCAAAAAAATGGCAGATACTTCTGAAAGCTAAAGGAGAATCTAGAAAGTTCCTTCAAGTCTGGAAATTCTATTACATCGGGAATTTTTTCAATATGTTTTTACCCACAAACGTTGGAGGAGACGTCGTCAAAGCACATAAGATGTCAAAAATATCAAAAACCTCTATAGAAGCATACTCGTCTGTGTTCATGGAGCGATTCACAGGTCTGATAGCTATAATAGCTCTAGCTACCGTTTCTACCACTCTTTTTTTCGAGCATATAGGAAGGGAAATCGTCCTGATAATATATGGTTTGTTTCTTCCACTGATTGTGGTAAGCTTTTTGCTGCTCTCCTCGGATCGATTCATACGGTGGGCTAAGAAGCTATCCGAATTTGTTTTTAGAAAAATAGATCCTTTTTCTATTAAGAAAAGATCGATCAAAATGTTAAAGTCTATCAATCTTTACATGAAAAAGAGAAGGACTATAGGTAGTGCTTTACTGATATCTTTTATTTATCATTCCTTACTTATCATAAGCAATTATATCCTCGGTATCGCCGTCGGTATAGATATTTCGATGTATTACTTCTTTATTTTCATACCTATAACTCATATCATACTTTTCCTACCCATCTCTATAAGAGGATTGGGCGTTAGGGAAGTCATATACGTTTATTTCTTCACGCAGGTCGGAGCAACGGGTGCACAAGCTTTTTCTCTATCGATATTAGTTCAGATCATGGGCGTTATCAGTTCATTGATCGGTGGTTTCGTTTACCTTTCCTCTAAACTGAAAAAGATGAAGTCGATGAGTGAGTGATCATCCATATAGATAAAATAGAAATAATTCGATGATAGTTAAAAACTGAAGAGATCGAGATAAAGATGAAAGTTTTACTAGCTTCTTTCCAGGCCCGGTATGGGAAAAATGGTTTTGCCGACGTCGACGGTCAGAACGAGTCTTTAAAGGGTCTGATGGATATCCTAGGTCAAGACCATCAACTAAGTATTTGGACGCCCGAACCTAAGGACCCTCAGTGGAGGGGGATTATGAGGGTCCATGAGCTCATTGAGGAAATAAAAAATAAAAAACCGGATCTAGTCCATTTGTTTTTGCCCACCCCAAACTTTCATTTTATAGCAGATATGGTCGATAAGAAAACAGAACCTCCTTTGGTGACCCGTTACAATTCCTCTCTCATAAAAGATATACCACCCACCCCTAGAGATTTATATGATCTAAAATGGTTGTCAGAAAAGTTGATCATCAATAATCAGTTAAACGGCAAGATATCATCAAAGTTAACTTTAAGTGATGACGACCGTAAAACTATTGTTTCAACTGAGTTTCAAAAAAGAGAACTCGTTGATATATTAGGATCAGATCCTTCTCAGATCGAGATCATTCCTAACACTTCTAGATCAAAAATATACGTTAAAAGAAATACAATTAAAAAGAAAAACTCAAAAAAAATAAGATTCGGTTATATGGGACACTTCACCTTGGCTAAAGGTGTAGAGGGTCTGCTCGAAACTTTCTCAAAGCTGGAGGAAAACACAGAGTTGATCCTTGCTTTGAGTGGGAGAGGTAAAGATGTGGATAAAATATCATACTATAAAAATAAGAAAAATATACGATTGCGTGGAGTGGTTGAGAAAGAAAAATTTTTTCAGGAGATAGACGTTATGGTACTCCCATATCGATGTTCTTTCGGGACGCAGATCATCCCCAATACACTTTTAGAGGCTAGATGTGCGGGGATACCGATAATAACTAGCAAATTGCCATACATGGAAGAGGTCCTCACCCACGAGAAAGACGCTCTACTCTTCGAACCTAATGAAATGGAGGATCTAAAAGAACAGATGGAAAGATTATGCAGAGATCCCTCTTTGAAGGAAAAACTCTCAGTCCAAAAGATACCTGATGAGCTCAGACCTGAAAACGTTAAAGAAAAATTAGAAGAATTGTATGTGGATATGGTCTCTTAGTCCTCAGATTCTTCGTTTTTTGTATTCTCTATCACATAGTTTTTCCGGTCTCTATAGTAGATCTTCATCAAAATCTCCGCTAAAACACCGAACATCAATAGAAGGAAACCAAATAAAACCATACTTATGGCGAGTAGAAGCTGGGCCATTTCTGAGAGAACAGGAACTCCAAAAAGATATTTCATAAGTACACGGTATGTGCCTATCGCAAAACCGATAACTGTGAACATGAAACCCAACGTCCCCAGGAAATGTATAGGTGCAGCGGAAAAGTGCTTCCAAAAAAATTGAAAAAATAGATCGAAACCACCTTTCAACAGTCTGAAGGAACCGTACTTTGTATTTCCATGTTGTCTTGATCTGTGATTTACAGGGAGTTCAGCAACTTTATATCCGTCTCTGTGGAGCTCAGAGGGGATATATCGATGACTCTCACCGTAGAGATTTATATTTTTTACACTTTCAGCTTTATAGACTTTTAAGGTACAACCGAAATCGTGTATCTTTGGACCGACTCTCATAGCCAATTTTGTTTGGATCGAGCTAGCCAACTTCTTACCCAAAGAATCTTTTCTATCCTTCCTCCAGCCACTTACACAGTCGTATCCTTCCTTCAATTTGTCCAGCAATCTAGGGATATCTCTTGGATCGTTCTGTAGGTCCGCATCCATAGTTACGATATAATCACCTTCAGCGTGATCGAAACCTGCCATCAAAGCTTCGCTCTGTCCAAAGTTCCTTCGAAATTTGATAGCTTTAACATGTTGATCGTTATCAGCCAGTTCACTTATCACTTGGTAACTATCATCTTCAGAACCGTCATCGACAAAGATCATCTCCCAGCTGTCAAAATTACTTTCTAGAACTTCTCTAGTTTCTCTATAGAGCTGTTTCAGGTTACGTGCCTCATTGTAGACTGGAAATACTGCTGAGATATCCATCTTATCTAAGTCTATTTTGAGAGATAGATGTGATCCTGAATATTTAAAGGTTCTGAAATTCATATCTCTTTGAGAAAAATGATAACCATTGACTTTATATATTCACAATAGAGTTGAAAATCATGAGAGCTATGGGTCTTAGGGATATACTCAACCAGTTTTACAGATCGAAGGTGAAAAGTGAAAATACGATGCAAAATCTAAAACATTTGAGAGAAACTCAATGGTTCTCTAGATCTGAAATCAAAGAATATCAATGGAATAAATTGGTTTCTTTGTTAAAATATGCTAAAGAAAAAGTTCCTTATTACAGGCAACTTCTCGGAGATATAGATTTAAAGGAGTTAGATGAGAATGAGTTTAGAAAGATACCTGTACTTAATAAGAAAAAAATCAGAACTAATTTTGAAGATATCATCTCTGAAGAATACAGGGAATCTGACCTGAAATACAATTCCACGAGTGGTTCAACAGGAGAGAAATTAGAGTTTTACAAAGACAAAAAAAGGATCGACGATGGAGAGCATCTAAGACCCGCTACAAATTTCAGGAGTTGGGAATGGGCCGGGATAGATCTGTGGGATAGGAAGATGAAATTATGGGGGTTACATCCGGATATACCTAGATCTATAGATTTGAAAGAGAAACTATCTGACTGGCTTAAAAATAGGAAGTTCTTATCCGCTTACGATCTGAAAGAAGAAACTATGGAAAAATACAGAAAGAAGATAAACGATTATGGGCCAGAATTGATAATCAGTCAACCTTCAGTCATGTATACCTTCTCTAATTATCTAAGAGATTCTGGTCTTAATATACACAAACCTAAAGCGATCACTTTGTCCGCTGAAACGCTGTATCCTTACCAGAGAAAAGCTATTAAAGATGTTTTTGAGTGTGAAATATTCAATAGGTACGGTTCGAGAGAATTCGGTGATATAGCTCATGAATGTGAACAGCACAACGGTCTCCACGTCTATTCTGAGCGAGTCTATTTAGAGGTCATAAATGAAGATGGTGATCCCTGCAAACCAGGCGAATTGGGAGAGATAGTGGTCACTGACCTAGACAACTACGGATTTCCCTTCATCAGATATAAGATAGGTGATGTGGCGATCAGAGCAGAAGGTGAATGTAAGTGTGGAAGAGAGCTGCCTTTGTTAGCCAGCATAGAGGGTAGAACTTTTGATGTGGTGGTATGTCCCAATGGGAATCATCTAACCGGGACTTTTTGGACCATCTTGCTTAGAGAAAGGATAGATGGTATCCAAGATTTCAAATTGATCCAAAGAAGAAAAGATGATATTGAATTAAAGATGGTGACAGACGATAGATTCAACGAAAAAGAAAAGAAGAAGCTGTTGAAAATAATATCCCAAAAGTGTGGGAAAGGGATGGAGATAGATTTCACCGAGGTAGATAGTATCGAAAACAAGAAAGCGGGAAAGAAGAGATTCATCGTCTCCAAAGTAGACAGCTTTTGATCAAAAAATGTGAAGTAAAGATCGATTTTTACTACTAGAGTATTTTCTAGCTATCAATCATTTTTTACTGTAGGTTTCCATGATAAAGTCATACTCGTCCCTTTCGATACCGCCTATGGCGAACATGATTCCAAAATAGATAGCTACTCCTAGTGGTATCAGCAAGAGGAAGCTCACATAAGTGAAGTGTGAAAGAGCTAGAAGCACTGCAAACATCAGACCAGAAGAGACCAGTATTTTAAGATACGGCGTGAACCGGATATCTAGGTCTATATGTTTGGTAGCTACAGCGAAATAGATCAAAGTGGTAAAAAGGTATGCGATGAGAGTTGTAAACACAGCGCCGAGTATACCTAGATAAGGTATCAAAACTAAGTTCCCTCCGAAGTTCAAAAAGGCTGCAGTAGTTTTTACGGTCCCTACCGTTTTCATCTTTTTTTCTAATATGAGGACGATGTTGTATATCTTATATAATATGTAAACGATCCCAAGGAGTGCAGTATATATGGCGATATATGATCCTTCTCTCGCTATTTCTGGTGTAGAAATCAGTGCTGTTATCTCCTGATGGAAGAGTAGAGCTCCAAAGAAATATGGGACACTGAATACGATCAGATATTTTAAAGAAAGTTTGAGGACGTTTTTGACTCTTTTAGTTTCACCCTCGTCGTAATACTTGGAAAGTGTAGGCTTCAAAACTATATAAACAGCTTCAGCTAACATGAAGGGGAGAGCTTTACCTATCTGGTACGCCGGACTGTAATATCCTACGAAAGCGGTTCCAAGAAAAAAAGCTATCAGATATCGGTCAGAGGAAGACATCACCCAGTAAGAGATACCAGAAGGGATCGTTGGGATCCCATAATTCAAGTATTCTTTAGTCCGAGAAAGTCTGGGAAGATGGATACCGAGCCTCTTAGATAGATTTGCGATTAAAGCTAAAAACAAAATAGTTCTGATTATAAGTACGGCGGCTAAGGCACCGAACAAGCCGTATCCAGTTATGACCAAAAAAGAGGCAAGACCGAGCTCAGCATATCTAGTCAGTACTCTCAAGATAGCGTAGGTTTTCATCTCTCTGAAAGCCCGGTAGACCCTCATGAACAATTTATCGAAGGACCATACTATCAAGGTCAAAGCTACAAACCTTACAACGAATTCCTCTCCGTCAAAGAAAAGATCAGCGAGAAAATTTGGAAATGTGAAGAGAGCGATAGAAAACGGAAGGATCACTAGGAACGTCAAAAATACTAGGGACGAAAAATCTTTTCCAACGTCCGCTGTACCTTTTGAAGGAAATATCCTAGGAACTGCAGAATCGAGTCCGAGCAAGATAACAGGTACTACTACAGATATCGTAACTCTTGCCTGGACCCACAGACCATAACCTGAGGCTCCGAGAGTTCTGGTCAGTACAGGGATCAAGATGATCCCCGAAATAGAGATGAGTATCTTGGAGAAGCCTATGATACCTATGTCCTTTATTATCTTTTTAAGGCTCATCGCTCACAAGTCTTGACAGCAAGTTCAAAGTTTTAAATGTTACTTTTTACTAATAGAACGATTTTAAGACTAGCTTTAAATAGTTTCTTTATTTAGAAACAACTAGATATGGGGAAAAAAGTGCTTATAGTGATCAATAACCTCAAACTCGGTGGTGGAGCTCAGAGAATAGCCGCCGAAGTCGGATCTAAATTGAACGAAAGAGGACACGATGTTTCTTATTTCACCATATATCATGAGAGCCCGATGTATGATTTTAAAGGAGAACTGATCGATTTTGGACAAGAAAAAAGGCCATCTTCACTCAAGATCTCTGAAAGTGTGTTCAAGGCGGCTAAAAAGTTGAAAGATATCTCTGAAGAGAAAAATATAGACACTATTATCTCATTCTTGATGGAAGGAAATCTTTGTGCTTTGTTGAGCAGAACTTTATTCGGCGTGGATTCTAAAATCATCGTATCTATGAGGAACAACCCTTTACAAAAAAAGAAAAGGACCAGATTACAAATAAAGTGGTTGTATCCAAAAGCCGATAGAGTAGTAGCTCTTTCCAAAGGAGTCGAAGAGATACTGAAAAAAGATTTTTCACTAGATAATACAACGACTATCTACAATTTACAGGATATAGAAAAATTTGAAAAATTGGGCAAAGAAGAATTAAAAGAGGAACACAAGGACTTTTTTGACAATCAATTTGTATTCATAACTGTCGGGAGTCTTACAGAACAAAAAGGTCACTGGCACTTATTTAGATGTTTTAAAAAAATTACCCAGAATACAGAGGACGTAAAACTTCTAGTCCTTGGCGAAGGAGAGCTAAGAGAAAGGTCTGAAAATCTGTTAAAAAGACTAAGCTTAGAAGAGAAAGTATTTCTACCAGGCGTTGTGGACAATGTTTTCCCATACCTTAGAGAAGCTGATTGTTTCGTGCTTTCATCCATCTATGAGGGCTTCGGGAACGTCTTGACTGAAGCTCTTTCTCAGGACTTACCCGTCATCTCTACCGACTGTCCAGCAGGGCCTAGAGAGATATTGTGTCCCGATATCAGGATAGAGGAAGATCTTGAATATCCGCACTATGGAGAATATGGTGTGATAACAGAGAACTTCGATGATGAATTGAATTTTGAGACCTTAGAAGAACGACCTCTTTCCGAAGTGGAGGAGATGTTTGCAGAAACTATGTTAACATTCAAAGATGATGAAAAAATAATCGAAAGATATTCTAATGGTTCTAACAGAGTTAAAAGATTTGAAGCAGAAAAAATAATAAAGGAGTGGGAAGAGGTCATTTGAACCGAAGTCACCGATGATCTTAGGCTCCCAAAAGCCTTTATAAACTATCAGATATTAATAATTGATATATTTGAGTGCCTTTGAATCTATTTCTGTAGAATTCGCCGGTGCGCCTGGTACGGGAAAGAGCACCATTATTTCTAGTCTTGTCAGACAAGATAAAAGTTACACCACATTAGATGATGCTTACAAAGCGTCTGCTGTAGAGTCTCTAAAAAAGGAATATCCATTATTCTCCAATAGATTAACGTCTGTTTTTCTTAATCTCTGTCCTTTGAGTTTGATCAGATATGGTTTCTCCAGGGTCAGCGGATTGAACAGCAGGATGGTGATCCAATATTCTAGAAAGTTCCCCAACTCGCTTTCCGTTTTCGAAAGATTGGCCAAAAAATATCCTACAGATACTGCTCGTAAAGTCAGTTCTTTGAACATGATACTGCCTACCATAGACAAGTACATGGTCACGGAAAAATACCGTGATGATGAGAAAATATTACTCATCGACGAGGGTTTCATACAGCGCGGCGGCTCGATATTCACACCTCCTGAACCCAGTAAAGAGATCTCAGAAGATGACGTGGTTATCTATTCTGAAAACATCCCATTACCGGACTTACTAGTTATATTGAATTTGGAACCTGAGATCGCCGAATCTAGACTGAAAAAAAGAGCAGGTGGCTATCATTCAGAATATGAAAGACTGAACAAACAAGAGATGGTGGATAAGATCGAGCGGTATGGTAGATTTTTTGATATCATCTCCGAAGTATTGAGTTCTAAAAACGTAAAAATGATTGAAATCGATGCTGATCAAGATATCGATGTTTTGGTTCAAGAGGTCGATGCTGCTATCAAAAAAGCTGTAGATATGAAAGATGGCAAGATTAATTTAATCGATGATCAATCTTCAGGTGGATAAAACGTGGGGTTCCTATGAAAGTCTTATCCATAACACACCAGTTCCCTCCTTACCATCAGGGAGGAAGAGCTAAACATATACAGAACTTATTCAAAGCTTTAAGTGAGAAAGATGTCGAGATCGATGTTGTCACTCTCGGGGACAGTGAAAGACCTGATGAAGATGAGTTTGTTAATATCCATCTGGTGAAGTCGCCTTTTCGGGTCGATGCACTGAACAAGTTCTACTTCATGTATAAAGCTAGAGGTATCGCTAAAAAATTGATCAAACAAAAGAATTATGATATAATCATAGGACACTCCACTGATGGCGCCTTTTTGAGCAAATTCGATATCCCATTCGTGGTTAAACTCCACGGTTTCCGAGCCAGTTGGATGGACCTTCATGAAGACTTCACCAGAAGGCTCTACTACGAATTTGAAAGATTACTGGAAAAAAGAGTCATCGATAGAGCGGACGCGGTGATAGCGGTGAGTGAATTGGTAAAAAGAGATGTTAAAAAATACTATGGAGTGAAAAGCGAGGTTCATGAAAACGCAATTTCTGATATTTTTAGAAAGTCACTCGACTCAGATAATAGAAAAAAAGACATCGACCTTTTGATGGTCGGTGCTTTCGTTAAAAGGAAAGGGTGCCATCTAATACCTGACATACTACAAAGATTCTCTGAGATGGACAATATCCCAACAATTGTCCATGTTGGAAAGATCAGCGATCAAAAGCTTTATTCGCAGGTCAAAAAAGAATTGGAGTCGAAAGATCTATCGGGAAAACTGAAAAGTTACGAACCGGTAGACAGGGAAAAGTTATGTGGATTTTACGAAAGGGCCAAACTACTGATACATCCGGCAGTCTATGATCCTTTCCCTAAAGTGCCGATGGAGGCTTTGGCCAGAGGTACAGAAATTCTGGTAAGTGATAAGACTGGGGGATACGAACAGTTGAAAGAAAGGACCGCTGGGATCGATATTTCCAGTCTTTCCGATTTTCCGGATAAAGTTTACGAAGTATATAACAGAGAGGATAGGGCAAGACCCGATCCTGAGGCGATCAGAAGTTGGGAGGAAGTAGCAGAAGATACTCTACAGCTTTTTGAAAAGTTATCGTCGAAGAATTGAAAATTCATCTCTGTTGTATCTTTTTTTCATAAAATTGGATGATCTCATCTATTACCAAATCTTTGTCCAATTCATCCCTGAAGAATTCCTCCATATTTTCACTGAATTCTTCTCTTTTGTCATCCCTATCTAGAATGTATTCCAATTTTTTTCTAAGGTCCTCCACATCCGGTTCAAAAAGCAGTCCGTTGTATCCATGTCTGATTATCTCCGGGCTGCCCCCGATATCGGTGGCGACAACGGGTTTTCCGAAGAAGGCAGACTCCAATAATATCCTTGAAAGGGGCTCCGGCCAGAGAGAAGGTAAGACTATCAGATCTGATCTTTCATATACTGCAGGTATATGCTCATGATCCAACTGGCCTAAGAATATGATCTCTTTATCGCTCTGGTCAGCGAGTTGTTCCAAATCCTGTCTTTCGGGACCGTCTCCAACGATGATGAGTTCGGCTTCAGATCCTACTCTTTGGAAAGCTTTTATCAGTAGATCAACACCTTTTATTTTAGTCAACACGCCGATGAAAGCAATAGTTGGCATATCATCGTCCGTTTCTAGATTCATGTTTTCTTTACTCTCTAGCTCCTCGATATCAGGGATGTTCACTACCTTTCGGATTTCTTTTTCTTCAACTCCGCTGTCGATCAAAAGTTCGTTGATGAACTCACTCAGGCTGAAAAAGTGGTCTACAGAATCTAAGGTCTTATATCTTTTTTTATAATCAAAATAGAGTGCCGCCCAAAAGATCGGATTGTATTTCAATAACCTATTGATGCGATAATTTCCGATGAATTCCGAGTTAGTTATACAACCTATAAATTTAAAGAAAGAGCAGCCTTCGCAAACGGATTCCTCTTTATAAAACAGATTACCCTTGGGACAGAAGTTTATGTACGAATTTATAGTAGCAAAGGTCGGCTTATCTACCGATAGTTCGGTCATGCTGGTTATATTGAAAAAATGTATAAGGTCATAGTCATCAGCGATCTTTTTTACTTCTTTTTTAACGCTTCTTTTGAAGAAAATTTTTCTTTTCAGGTTCTGCAAAAAACTCTCGCGGCCCTCACCCGTCTTCAGTCTTCTTAAAACTTTTACACCATTTTTTTCTTCCACACCCTTATAGTCCTTGAAACTCGAAGTTAGAACAGTAACTTCTATACCTTCTCGCTCGGCGAGAGATTCAGCTAAGAGTTGACACGATATCTCTCCACCGCCATAGCTCACAGGCGGGTAAGATTCAGTAACGATCAATATCCTCAAGTCATGTTTACCGTCCGATTTCAAGTCCATGGATGTTATCTTTCAAGAGAACTTAAACCTATAAAATTTGCCCGGAACCGTTCTCCTAACTTCAGAGTTCTTCAGCTACTCTCTCTACGATATCCATAGCTTCCTTTATATTCTCAGTAGAATTAGCGTAGGAGAATCTCAGATGGCCCTCTCCAGTCGGTCCGAAGGCAGTTCCCGGGGTCACTATGACTCCTTCCTCCATGATCTCCATAGCGAACTCTTTAGCGGTCAGATCAAAATCAAATGATGGAAATACATAGAACGCTCCTTTTGGCTTCAAACATTCGAACCCTGGGATGGAATTGAGACGATCGACAATTATGTCTCTCCTTTCTTGGAAAGTTTTAGTCATATCTCGAACAAAATCCATCTCATTTTCTAAAGCATGGAGTACAGCATGCTGGGTGGCGGTAGGTGGACAGGCGATATTATAATAGTTCAATTTACCTATCTCCTGTATCCAGTCTTTTTTGGTCACTATATATCCTACCCTCCAACCTGTCATGGCAAATACTTTGGAAAAAGAGTTGATCATGATAACATTTTCATAATCACCCAAAAACGATTTGTGTTCCCCTTCATAAATCATCCTTTCATAGACCTCATCAGATAGTATCAGTAGTCCGTTCTCTCTAGCCCATTCCACGATCTTTTTGATATCTTCTTCAGGAAAAACCCCTCCTGTCGGATTTGAAGGCGAATTCAATATTATGGCTTTGGTGTCTTCAGTCCTTCTTTCTTCAAGGTCATCTATCTGGGGTACGAAATCGTTCTTCTGTTCCACCGGATAAGAAACGGGTCTGCCTTCTGCCAATTTGATCTGCGAATCGTAAAGCACAAAGCCAGGTTCAGGATAAAGGACTTCGTCACCCTTCTCTATCACGGATTCGGTCGTAACTCGAAAGGCCTGGGTAGCTCCTACATGCATCATCACATTATCTTTACTCAGTCCAGATTTGTATTTCGAGTATTCTTCAGCTATTCTCTCTCGCAAATCTTCGAGTCCATACGTCGAGCCGTATCCGTTTTTCCCGTCACGCATGGCCTGATAGTAGGCTTCTATCGCTCCTTCGGGCGGTTGAAAGTCAGGCTGGCCTAGACCCAAATTGATCGAATCTTCATCAGCCATCTCGAACATCTTCCTTATGCCGCTCAACTCCACTTCCCTAACTTTTTGAGTGATCATGGCAAAACTCCCTATCCCCTCATCTATTAAATTTTTATCGTTATTTTACTCACATGACTTCAGGATTCACTATATTTTCGGGTTCGTCTCCATCTAATACGGATATTATGTTCTCCGCCGCCATGACAGCCATGCCCTCTCTAGCCTTGTAACTGGCGCTTCCAAGATGAGGGGTCAACACCAAATTGTCTAGATCGTAATAGTCGGGATTCGCTCCCTCGGGTTCGTCGGCATAAACGTCGATCCCGGCTCCAGCGATCCCACCTTCTCTCAAAGTTTCCACCAGAGCGTCTTCATCCACCACATCGCCTCTAGCAGTATTTATCAGGTAAGAATCCTCGCTCATCTTTTCTAATTCTTCCTCGCCTATCATGCCCTCGGTTTCTTCCGTGAGCGGGACGTGAAGAGAGACAAAATCTGATCGGGAGAGAAGTTCATCAAGCTCGACGAACTCAGCATCCAGTTCACTCTCGACCTCTTCATTCCTAGATCTGTTATAATACACTATATCCATATCGAATCCTCGACTCATCTCAGCCAATTTACTACCGATATTACCCATGCCGACTATACCTAGAGTTTTTCCGTGCAGCTCATGACCTAACATCAGGGTGGGATCCCAACCTTCGAACCTGTCTTCTCTGACGAATCTATCGCCTTCGACCACGTTCCTAGCGACAGACATCAACAGAGCCCAAGCTATCTCGGCGGTCGCTTCAGTCAGAACGCCCGGTGTATTTGTAACAGCTATCCCTCTTTCTGTCGCCGATTCTACTTTGATATTATCGTAACCTACGGCGTAGTTAGAGATGACCTTCAGGTCTTTTCCTGCTTCTATGATCTCTTCATCAATCATGTCAGTTAGTAGACATAAAACTGCGTCTTTTCCCTTCACACCCTCTATGATCTCGTCTTTAGTAAGATTTCTAGACTTTTGGCTGACTTCTACGTCGTGCCTTTCTCTAAGCTTATCGATCCCTATTTCAGGTATCTGTCTCGTGACGAATATATCCATGATAACACCGTCTCAATATTGGATAGACGTATTACAAATTTTTGTATAGGAAAAAATTAAGTAGATTGCAGGAATAACTCTATCGATAATAGAAGGGATGAAAAATGAAGTTTAAATTAGCTTTTATCGGTTTTGGTGTAGTAGGTCAAGGACTGGCAGAGATCCTCCACGAAAAAAAGGAAAAACTGAAAGAGGAATACGATTTCGAATTTGAAATCTTGGCTATCTCAGACGTCGAGTTAGGTTCGATTTACAATAAAGATGGATTAGATCTAGGAAAAGTACTGGAGCTTGTAAGGGAAGGTAAAGATCTGTCGAATTATCCTGAAGGTAGAACCGGCTATGATTCCATAGAAACTATAACTGAAACAGATGCAGATACTATAATCGAAGTCACCTTCACCGATATGGAGACAGGAGGACCGGCACTGAAACATGTCAGGACCGCTCTGGAAGAAGGGAAACACGTTGTCAGTACGAACAAAGGACCTGTCGCCCAGGAAGTGAATGAACTTTTAGAGCTCGCCGATAAAAACGACGTCAAGTACAAATTCGAAGGGACTGTCTTAGCCGGCACACCGGCGATTAATCTTGCGATGAAAAACCTTGCTGGATGCGATATAAACGAGATAAAAGGCATAGTGAACGGAACCACCAATTACATCTTGAGTAAGATGGAAGAAGGTATGGGATATCAAGAAGCGCTGGATAAGGCCCAGGAGTTAGGTTATGCAGAAGCCGATCCCTCCGGAGATGTAGAAGGTGTCGATGCTCAGGGTAAGACTCTGATAATGTCGAATACGGTCATGGGCGCCGATATAGAACTAGAAGATGTCGAAAGAAAGGGAATAACGGACATCACCAAAGATGATATTCAAGAAGCGAAAGAAGAGGAGAAGAGATGGAAATTGATAGCGCACACGAAAAAGACAGAGGATGGAGTCAAGGCAAAAGTCGCTCCTGAAAAGATGCCTTTAGATCATCCTCTAGCCGGCGTCATGGGGCCTACGAACGCACTGACCTTCACAACCGATCATCTGGGTGAGGTGACCATAATCGGACCGGGCGCTGGAAAAGAAGAAACCGGCTACGCTCTGCTGGTCGACCTCCTATCCATAAACGAAGAGATCTGAAGAGTTGATCCAACCGTTCAGTCCAGCATGAAACCTCTCTTCCAGTCTTCTGGAGGGAGGATCGTTTCTTTAATCGAGCGAGGAGTCATCCATCTCAAAAGATGTATCCAATAACCGGCCTTGTCGTTGGTTCCAGAAGCTCTTGCTCCGCCGAATGGCTGTCTTCCGACTACAGCAGCGGTAGGCTTGTCGTTGATGTATAAGTTGCCGGCTGAATATCTTAACTTTTCTTCTGCTAAATGGATAGCCTGACTATCTTTCGAGAAGATAGAACCGGTCAGAGCATAGGGAGAGGTGCGATCACACAATTCCAATGTCTCTTCATATTCATCATCAGGATAAACATAGATGGTCACTACCGGACCGAATATCTCTTCTTCCATGAGTTTGCCTTTTGGGTCTTCGGTTTTTATAACGGTGGGTTCTACAAACCATCCCTCATCGGAGTGATACTCGCCACCATGCAGTATCTCGTAGTCCTCGTTTTCTTCAGCATATTTTATGTAACTCACTATCTTATCAAAAGCGCCCTGATCTATGACAGCGCCCATGTAACTCTTTAGATCGTCTACAGGTCCGACTTCTATCTCTTTGACTTCTCTATCCAATATCTCTTTAAGTTCATCCCACATGCTCTCCGGACAGTAAACTCTTGACGAAGCAGAGCACTTCTGTCCTTGATAGCCGAAAGAACCTCTGATGATATTTATGGCTGCATTATGGATATCAGCGGAGCGGTGGATGAATATGAAATCTTTACCTCCAGCTTCACCCACAATCCTGGGGAAGTTATGATAGGTTTCGATATTGGAATTAATCACGTCCCATAGATATGTGAGGGTGCTGTAACTTCCTGTAAAGTTTAGACCTGCAAGATCTTCATGTTCCGTTATCAATTCCGATATTTCGCTTGGAAACGGTAAAAAGTTGATCACTCCATCATCTAATCCGGCTTCTAACCAAATCTTCATGATGTGGTAATTGGAAAAAGAAACATCAAAAGACGGTTTCCAGATCACTGTGTTTCCGACTATCGCTGGAGAAGCCGGTAGATTTCCGGCGATAGAGTAAAAATTGAAGGGCGTGACGGCAAAAACGAATCCCTCTAATGGTCTCCAGTCTAATCTGTTCATCTCCCCCTCGATCTGATCCGGCTGCTGTTCGTAGATGAATTTCATGTAGTAAGCGTTCAATCTCCAAAAATCGACTAGTTCAGCTAGATCGATCTCTGCTTCATAGGGATTTTTGGATTGATTCATCATTATAGCAGCTATATTATCGATCCTCATGGGACCCGCTAGAAGATCTGCCGCTTTTCTGAAAACGGCAGCTCTATGATACCAGTTGATCTGAGACCACTCCTTGTGTGCCTTTTCCGCGGCCTCTATAGCCATCTCGATCTCGTCTTCTCTAGCAAGATGGACTTCAGCCAACACGTTTTGGTGGTCATGCGGACTAACGACCTTTTGGGTCTTATCGGTCTTTACCTCCTCTCCATCTATGATAAGAGGTATCTCTACGGTCTCCTCTTTTATCTTTTCAAGCTCTTCTTCGAGTTCTTTCCTTTCCTCACTACCAGGAGCATAATCTAAAATATCCTCCATCTCATTTTTAGGCTTCTCTATAGACCATAACATCAACAAACCCCCTAATGCTATAATAGAGATAACATCATTATAAGTTCTTTCGATGAAAGTAGTTCGACTTGATCAAAATAAGAAAAAGGTTCTAAGGAAAGTGATCTCTATCGGTTGTTTATCGATTCAATCGACTTTCGGTACGGGCACGTCCTTCAAAGTCTGTTCTATGATCTCTTCCTCTTCCACACCCTTTATCGCCGGACCGGGTTTTAGAACAAGTCTGTGAGAAAGAGCCTCTTTAGCTATGAATTTGACATCGTCGGGCACGACGTAGTCCCTACCTCTCATAGCGGCGTTAGCCATCGAAAGTTTCATCAAAGCTAGACTACCACGGGGACTAGATCCGACCTCGACGTCTTTGTTCCTTCTCGTCTTCTGAACTATGTTCACTATGTATTTTTTGATATCGTCGTCAAGGTGGACGTCCTCAATCTTTTCCTGCATCTCTATCAGAGTTTCTGGATTCGTTATCCTATCTATCTCGACGTCATCGGTCTTCCTGTCTTTCCTACGCTTTAGTATCTCGACCTCGTCTGAAGCTGATGGATAACCGACATCAAGGCGAATAAGAAAACGATCGACTTGCGCCTCAGGTAGAGGATAGGTACCTTCATATTCTATGGGATTCTGGGTTGCTATGACTATGAAAGGATCGTCAAGTGTATGAGTCTCTCCCTCGATAGTTGTCTGTTTTTCCTGCATCGCCTCTAGCAGTGCGGCCTGAGTCTTCGGAGGAGCTCTGTTCACCTCGTCAGCTAGTAGGATATTGGTGAATATCGGACCTTTTCTCATCTTGAAATCGCCGGTGTTCTTATCATATATGAAAGAACCGGTGATGTCCGCAGGTAGAAGGTCGGGAGTGAACTGTATCCTCTTGAAATCGCATCCCAAGGTTCGCGCAAAACAGTTAGAAAGTAAAGTCTTAGCCAATCCCGGATAATCCTCAAAAAGTATATTTCCGTTAGCCAATATGCCGAGCAAGGTCTTTTCGAGTACAGATCTTTTTCCAACTATAGCCTTGCTCACCTCGTCTATAAGCGACTCGCTAATATCCGATACTTCTTCAAGCTCCATGATTTGACACCTGTTTGCTTTTTATACCGTATCGGGTTATCAGTTGATCAAAATTAAATGTTTTGGTATAGTGGCTTATCATATCACCACCACCCAAACTATTATATCGAATCATACATTCCTCATAAACGATATGGAATATGAAATTGTAGATAAAGACGATATCAAACTGATCGGGCTCAACTATCACGGGTCCATAACAGAGGACGATGTAGGTTTTGAAGAAAGAGTAGAAGACATGTGGAGAAGACTGTCCGAATTCTGCATCAATAGATGGGATTCTGTCGAAGATAAAGTGATCGATCCGGAGTGGTCTTACGAAGTGCAAGTCTGGAATGAACATGAGCTGGAAGAGAGCGGAAAGATGGATGTCTTCGTTGGTATGGAATCTACCGATCTTGACGATATACCTATACAGCTCGTAGCAAAAGTCTTGCCTCAGGGCAAATATCTATCATTCAAGCTAGAAGGAGAAGAGATCCAGGGGTGGGAAGAATATCTCCTACAAGAATGGTTCCCAGAATCCGATTATTGGCCGAGAACCTACGGCGATCGATTATTCCATATACAGTGCTTCCACGAAGAGAAATTCAAAGGAGTAGAAAATATCGAAGATTCAGAACTGAAAGTTCTGATACCAGCGGACGAGATCGATGAAGAACTTCTCGAGGAGTGAAGCTATCAACTAAGGATCAAAGCATCAAGTCCTTCAATTCTTTCCTTATATCTTCTAGTCTATCGTATTCAAGGGCTTTTTTCTTCCTGCTAGCAAGTAACTCTCGATAATGAGGAAGTATTTCTTTTTGTTTAGCTATACCCCTCTCTATAGCGACCTCAATAACATACACTAGATCACCGAAGTTTTTAGATTGGTTTTTAGCGAGTTGTTCTTCAAGGATCTCTTTCAAGATCTCCGGTTCCTTTTCATCTAAAATTTCTTCTTCCCTATCAAGTAGGTTATCTATCCTCTCTTCATCCTTCTTCTTGAGTTCCCATCCTGAAGCGCCGATATTTTCCAAAAGATGTCTTTGGGAGGAAGTCCCAGTCAATGCGCTTATCACGTTCCTTTGTGACAAGACCCAATTGATCGCTACCTGGACCGATGATTTATCGTACTCCTCTCCTATCTCATTCAGTTCTTCAGTTATACGGAGAGCGGATCTCAATCTTTCCTTTTTGAACAATGGGTCCATTCTCCTGATATCGTTAGGCTCGAATTCAGTATCTTCATCGATGTTTCCAGTTAAGATGCCTCTACCGGTCACGCTGAAAGCTATAGCCTTGGCATCATTGTTTTCACAAAGAGGTAAGAGTTCGTTTCGACCCTGCCTCGCTACTGGACTTAATTCCAACAGACAGAAAGAAACGTCACCTTTTTTGAAGTATTCTTTGATCCTTTCGACCGGAAGATGACTGACTCCATAATGTTTTAACTTCTCCTCATCTTTCAGATCATCTAGAGCTTCTACCGTCTCTTCAATGGGTGTTTCTGGATCATCGAAATGTACGAGGTATATGTCGATCCGGTCTATGTCCAATCTATCCAAGCTGTTCTCGCACTGGTTCTTGACGTCAGAATAGGCGAGTGAGGGGTCTCCATCCTCTCCGGCTCCGATCTTTGTAGAAACTACGACTTCTTCTCTATTCGGTCTTATAACATCTCCAAGTATCTTTTCAGCCTCTTCTCCATAGGTTGCAGCGGTATCGAAAAGATTTATACCGTGCTCATAAGCGCTTTTCAAAACAGACTTATATTCCTTTTTGTCTACAGAGCCGTAAGAACCACCCAGTGCGTAACATCCCATGCCTATCTCAGATACTTCAAGATCTTTATCCTCTCTATATCTCATGTTCAACCTCTGATCTATCATCACGGAACACTATTTAAAATTTCTTAATTATTATTTTTAAAGCGGTAGAACTATGGTCTCAGACCCTTCGCCGTATTTTCTGTATCTACCTTCAGAATATCTTTTAGCGGTCAACGCACACAGATAGGCATCGAATTCATGCTCATTCTCAAAGTGTTTTCTATCTTTTCTCTCATCTATGATCTGTTCTACAGCTCTAGGATAAGTCTCTATCATTTCTACTTCTTCCAATCTTTTCCTTATCTGTCCAGCTCTCTTCGAGAGTGATAACATCCCTGGAGTGTTCAATGGCAGCATCGGGCCGAACTCCTCCATCATCTCTCTCTCAGCGGACCTAAAGGGTTTTTCGGTGGTGCTCAGTGGTGCATCGATCGCAACTACTTCACCTTCTTTTGCTAATTTTATGATTTTATCGTCTTCGAAGACTGTTCTCGCATCTATTTCTCTATTTAAAGAACATACTCCAGTTTTGTTTCCTTTTTTCGCAGCTAGGTCTATCCCTACGTACATCCTCTATCTTTTACCTCTATTTGTCCGGCTAACTTTAAAATATCAATTGTACTATATCATATTTACATATAATGACATATCTTTACGGGACTCATACACCTCCATTCGAATTCGTAGAGAGGGAACTTAATTTAAAAGTATTAGAAGAAAATGAATCAATCAACTACACTAGGGAGATAGGCGATAAAACAGTAGAGAAATCGATGTTTTCCGAAGACAAAAGGATGACCATCCAGCCGGTTGAACCTCTGAACCTTCCAAAAGAAATAACTTCTTCACTACTCTTAGATTTCGAAAATCCGATCATAATAGATTCAGGCATGAAAAAGAAGATATACGCGACTTTTCCCATCGAGATAGCTGTATTTCTTGAGAGCGGATCGGCAGATAAACCACTAGATATCTTCACATTGGCTAAGCAGAAGTACACACTTTACGGTGATGTAAAAACTGGAACTATATGCAAATACTGGGCAACGCAGCAGAGGACCGATATGCCCCAAGATATCGACCCTATCGTCGAAGGGGTGATGGAACTCACTATAATCAACCGTACCAATGAATGGAAAGAAGTAACAAAAGTAGTCTTCGACGCCTTCGGTATGAAGATATATTATGATGAGGATAAAGTCGGGATGAAGGGTGCGATGTTCATCAAAGACGAAGATCTGTCAGAAACGGGTTTCTCCAACAAACCGATTGATGAAAACATGACCAAGGGTAGAGAGATCTTCAAAAAGAAGAAGAGCCCGATAAAAGGGGGGTCTAAATTCGTCATGGAGAGTGGTATATGATGTTGGATAGGATCCTTTACGGCGGAGTCACCGTTTCGGACTTTATTGTAAGCGTGATAATTCTTTTCGCAGCGGTGATGATAGGAAAAGCCGTCTCATTAAGGATCAGACATTCATTGAAAGATAAAGTCTCAAAAGATCGGCTAAATACGATCTCAAAGATAGTTTACTTTTTATCCTTGATGATCGGATTCCTTATCGTTCTACCTATCCTAGAGTTCCGTATCTCCGGTTTTTTGGTTGCTGGAGGTATATTAGGTATAATAATAGGCTTTGCCAGTCAAAGCATAGTGACGAACCTGATTTCAGGCGTATTTCTAACTTTTGAAAGACCTTTTAGAGTTGACGACGTGGTAAGGCTCGGAGGAGAGAACGGCACTATGGGTGTCGTCGAAGAGATAAAGATAATCTCGACCACCATGCGGACCTTTGAAGGGGTTTACGTAAGAGTTCCCAACGAGAAAGTCTTTACAGGCAACATAACCAACTTTTTAGAGAATATAGCTAGAAGGTTCGAATACGACGTCGGGATAAGATACAAGGACGATGCGGATGAGGCGATGGAATTGATAAAAGAGCTTATAGAAGAGCAGCCCATGGCCTTGAAAAATCCAGAACCACAGGTATTCGTTGAACAATTGGGCGGCAGCGCTGTAGAACTGAAGGTCAGGGTATGGGCACCCTCAACAGAGTGGTTTCCACTGAGGATGGAACTCCTCTGGAAGATCAAAAAGGAACTAGAAGAGAACGGAATACAGGTACCGTTCAATCAACAGGAAGTCTGGTTCAAGAACGCTCTTCAGACAGAAGAAGAGAGATGACGAGAAAATTTCACTTTCACTCACCCCTCCCCTTTTCACCTTTTTATAGTTAGAGGCTCTTTTTTTAGAACGATGAGCATGAAAGAAGATGACGCTCACTATAGTTGGAAGGAAGTCTATCACAAATTAGGCTGCGATACGCATTATGATGAATAGATGAATCGGAAGTTTCGGGATATTCGGGGTATCCTGGACTGTCCTCCGATTTCACGATCTGGGAGTAAACGGGGTTCGCTTGGGGCATCCACCCCTCTTTTCTCTCCCATATACCGAAGGTTTTTAATCTTAGTTATTTTATTGGTCCAACAGCGTAGCAGTTGATTAAGACAAAAGATTTATTTATTACATACCTCCCGTAATAGATACAGCCCCGTTTAGGATCCTTACTTTATCCTATAGTTGGCTTTAAAAGTAGAACTACGACTAGATGTTGAACTAAAAACTAGAGGTGGATACGATGGCCGATGTAGATGAAAAATTAAAAGATGTGTGTGAATTGATGGACGAGATAAAGGAAGACAATTCTATTCCTAGAAATATAAGAGAAGGCGCAGAAGAGTGTAAAGAACTATTGCTGGAATCAACAGACGAACTCGATGTCAGAATAGCTTCATCGATATTTAAACTCGAAGAACTAGCAGATGATCCCAATATACCTTTACATGGGAGGACTTTGATCTGGAATGTCATAAGTAAATTAGAATCTATAAAGGAAGAAAAATCCTAACCCTTTTCCTCTAGATAGTCTTCGAATCTTTTTCTCCCGTATATGAGGTCTCTTAAAATATCTTTCAATTCCTGGATCCCGACTCTTATCTGTTCTGTGGTTTCTATATCCCTGATCGTAACGGAATCGTCCTCCATGGTGTCGTAATCCACCGTTATGCAGTAAGAAGTTCCGACCTCGTCATTTCTAGCATATCTTTTACCTATCGATCCGCTTTTCTCCCAAGTAACTCTGAAATCGGACCTTAAATCTTCAAATATCTCTCTAGATTTTTCAGGTAGGCCATCCTTTCTTACCAGTGGGAAAACGGCAACCTGCCGCGGAGCCAGTCTTTTTGGAAAATCTAACCAGTCTCTATCTCCTACGTTATGTCCTCTATCGAGTAAAGCCCAAAGATTTCTATCTATCCCAAAGCTCAACTCTATAACGTGAGGTATCTGCTTCCCGTCTTCCGTAGAAACCGACATATCCTGATTGGAGTTCTCTTGATGCTGTTTAAGATCATAATCAGAACGATAATGGAGGCCTGAGACCTCTTCCCATCCGCTTAGGGTATCGAAATCGACTTCGAGATCGAAATGTATCTCGTTATAAAAGGCCTTCTCATCTTCAGAAAGCTCTCTAAATCTTATATCTTGGGAGGACAGTTCCATCACATCAGAGTAGAACTGATACATCTTGCCAAGATGGTAGAGATAGAACGGAGGTAGATCCTCTATATCTCCAAGGAGGACCTCTTTGGCTTCGTTCTGATCCGCCCTTTTAACGTTAACTTTCAATTCTTCTATATCTTTATATTTGCTCTCGAAGATCTCATCGTGTACTCCGGGTACGAAGAATATCTGTAGTTCAGCCTGGAGGAATTCTCTTTTCCTGAAAACCACTTTTCTTGGGGATATCTCGTTCCTGAAAGCTGAGCCGATCGTTGCCAGACCCATCGGCATCTGTTTCCGCAAGGCCCGATATTCTCTTCTAAAATTGATATAAGTTCCTTGAGCTGTTTCAGGTCGAAGGAAGCCGGTCTTCTGACCGGTCGGACCCAAAGATACATCGAACATCATGTTGAAATCTTCAGGTTCTGAAAAATCGCCACCACAGTCGGGACAGTCGAGACTTAATTCCTGTATCTTTTTCTTCATCTCTTCTTTACCCATCCATTCAGCATTTTCACCTGTGGCTTCTTCGATCAGATGATCTCCTCTGAAGTACGTTTCGCACCTTGCACATGATATCATCACATCCGAGAAGTGATCTACGTGACCGGAGGCTTCCATGACTTTTCGAGGCATTATGTTGTTGGTGTAAATCATGTGGTAGTTGTCATCTAGACCTAAAAAGAAATCTTTCCATTCCTGATCCCAACTGTCTAGTAGTTTAGCCCCAAGATGTCCGTAATCGTAAAAACCGGATTCTCCTCCATAAATTTCAGCTGATCTCCAGAGAAATCCTCTTCTCTTGCACATCGATAGTAAGTCTTCTTTATCAGTCATCAGATCTACCTCATATGAGAGTTTCTACAAGGTCAAGTTCGTAGAGCATCGATTCTAGATTGTCCATCTCATCTACGACCGGTAATTGACCGAAATCGTTCTCCATCATGATCTCCGCCGACTTTGATACAGAAGTCTGATTATAGACCGTAAAAGGATCTTCGACCATCGTATCGTCAACACAGATAGGAGGTAGATCGATCATCGATTCTTCGTAATACAGTTTCATCACGTTTTTTACTCCCTGCCATGACCAGCTTTCCTCGTCATCTTCGAGCCCGAGATCAGATTTCTTTATCTGACCGTCTATCTCGCTCATATCGAACAGGTCTCGATCGGTTATGATACCCGTCAAAACGGTATCGCTGTTCACGACCGGGAAGGCGTATAACCCTGTCATGGACATGGTCTGTAGAGCTACTTTGATAGGGGTCTTCTCGTACAAAGGCACACAAACTCTACCCAGGACTTCGCCGACTGGAGTCTTTATATCCTGATCAGCTATGTAAGGTAGCAAATCCGCGCTCGTGATGATACCGACGCAGTTATCTTCATCATCCCTGACTGGAAGGTAGTGAGTATCGTTCTCAGATAATATCCTTGCCGCCTCCGTCACATCTGCGTCTTTAGATATGATCGGCTGATCCTTCCTGTAGATGAGAGCTAATTGATCTTCACCAGGATTTTTGAAGAAATCTATCCTCGTGATCAATCCCTTGAGCTCTCCTTTCTTTACCACTGGCATACCTGTTAACTGATGTTCTATCATCTTGTTTATCACATCAACTCTATTGCCAGGAAGTTCCGCGGTTATCGGGTCTTCCGTCATGAGGTCCTTGACCTTTTTTTCTTCCGTCATACTTAATCAGCCTCTAATCTTATTACCATTACAGGACAATCGGCCTTCCTAATAACTTTTTGTGCTGTACTACCCGTTAACAAACGGGAAAGCCCCGAACGATTATGGTGTCCCATCACTATAAGTTCGCCCTCTTTAGATTCTGAAGCGATTATTTCTGAAGGAGCACCTTTCTGGATACTCCGCTGGAAAGGTATACCCCAACTTTTCGCTCTTTCTTCTATATCGTTCAAGATCTCATTCGCTCTTGTCTCTATCTGGCCTTCTAAAGTAGTTATCATATCATCAGGAGGAAGACCTGAAAGACTTCCTGTATCGACCACAAAAAGTACTTTGACTTTGGCTCCAAGCATTCGAGCCAAAGATAGTCCCTCCTCGACCACCTTGTCATTTTCTTCTGAGCCATCGGTAGGTATTATTATCCTATTATACTCTTCCATCTTCACACCACACTTTTTTTATTATGTCTTTTTGAGATGAGTTTACTACAACATTGAATGCAGGGTCTCCCTTCTTGTGTTCCAATATCAGGAACCTGTCAATGCCATTATTGAAACCATCTAGTTTTAATTTTTTCCTTGGATTTAACGTACACATCTTCAATATTTCTATCGGTGGGACCCCTCCTTTCATCCTAGCTACTCTATAAGCGGTCTCCATCTCACTGAAGATATTGGAATTGGTTACCATAGCATTGTCGGTCCCCAAACAGAGTGATACTCCGCTTTCCACCATCAGAGGTATATCGGGCATCTTTCCGAAGAACATGTTAGATCTTGGGCAGATGACTATAGGGACGTCTTCCTCCGCAACTCTTTCAAGGTCCGATCTATCGGCTTCGATCATGTGCACTAGATGATGAACCCTTAGATCCAGTACTCTTCCGATAGGTTCTCTCACATCTTCGGAGCAGTGCATCGCCAAGGGTTTATCCTCAGCTTTTATCCTATCTACGACTTTTAGCAGTTGGGATCCATCCCAGTCGCGATAGGCGCTCAAACCTATGCCGTCGGACGACGAAAGGAGATCGTCCATCTCTTTTTCATCGTACTTTCTTTCCCGGGGACGAGCCATAATCCCGTGTTTGATATCTTCTTCCAGCGAATCTACAGCTTTTTGAAGAAGTCTGATCCCATCGATGCCTCCTTCTCTGAAATCGATGAAATGACTGACTCCAAAGCTAGGCATCTCCGAGATATAGTCCCGCATCGCGTTCACCAGTTCTTTTTCTGACGCCTCAGCCAACTTCCTGTGCTTCAAACCGCCGGGTCCGACGATCTCTTCTATAGTCCCAACAGGTGGTTCATCGACTACGGAATCGGCAAGATGAGTGTGAGAATCGAAGAACGAAGGTATGATAGTCGCTTTTTTACCAGCGTCTCCTCCTTCCTCGAGATCTTTGATCTCGTCATCCTCGACATTTATTTCCGCCTGTATGAACCCGTCTCCTGTCAAGAATGGACCACTGTATTTTTTCATATCCTTCTTCATCTTATCAATTAAAACTACCGTTAAAATAACTTTTCCCAGGTCAAATGAATCACTGAAATAATTTAGAAAGAAATAATACTATGCAAAAGTCTAAAATACTAGTGAACATTCATTTAATCGGTAATTCTCATGTACGTCGTGATCATAGGTGGCGGCAGAGTAGGTAAGGACCTAGCCAAGTTACTTCTTCCCGAAGACCATGATGTGGTCCTGATGGAGAAAGACGAAAGATTAGCTGAACAACTCTCTAAGGAATTCGATGCACTTA
>JAFDTP010000146.1 GCA_019594195.1 Thermoplasmata archaeon | reverse complement strand
CTTCTCATATCGTGCTTACAAGTGGATAAAGTCATAACATCGCCTTTGAAATTAGGGGCAGACCCCTTCTGATATATTTTTCCGTCTATGACATCCACGGTTGTAAGGGTGTAAACTCGTAGATGTGCTTCTTGATCATATTCCTTTTCGTTCACGAATCTTTTAAAGCCATCCTTATTAATTTCTGGTATCACATAAGGGTTTAATTCATTCTCGCAACTACAACCCTGATCTGACCCCTCTGTACTTCCTTCACATTTTTCATTCATCTTTATTTCCCCCATACATATTTAAATTTATAAGACAAAATTTACAATACAATTTTCATATATAAAGCTGATGTTGATATATTTCATATTTTAACAACTCGAATCAAATATTTTATGTCTTTACATCATCTCATTTCATGACTATACTTGTGTAAGAAATCATAAATTCTAGAAAAATTAGTCCTATCGAGGACAATTAAACTGGGAGAGGTCGAATAAAGTAAAAAATTCGGAATCTAACATTTTACTAGCTTCCTTTTTCGTAAACTTCGCCCAATCGCGTTAAGTCAATTTTCAACCTCCTGTTCTCTCTCTCTGTCTTGATCAAACCTATATCTTTCAACTTGTCTAGTCTATACTGCAGGCTTGACCTTTCTACTTCTTTGTCTCTATTCTCGTTCAGCGTGTCGTGCAGTTCCTTGATGGAATCTGCTCCTCCTCTCTCTTCCAAGATAGACAAGATAGCGTGATCAATTTTAGAGATATCTTGAATAGGGAAGGTTGGGATCTCTTCGTACTTCTTTATATCTTCACCGCTACCTTTTTCCATAAACCTGTCTCTAATATCCTTCAACTTTTGAATAGAACTCTCATCTTCCAAGTCAAGGTCCTTGAACCTTTCTAGGAGTTCAGGCAGTAGGTACTCCTTAGGAGCAACGTAAATGATCTCAACATCGCTTTTGCTTTTAGACATGAAAGCTGCGGAAATCATACCGACTAAAGCGAGCTTTGGTGCCGAGGAGATGTTGATGTATATCGGATCATCTTCTTCTGCGTACTTTTCTATCACATCTAAGGTTTTGAGAAAAACATCGTCAAAATCATAGATATCAGTATCTACAGTTTCTATGTCTATGGGATTGTTACTCAATTTTTCCATGTAATGTTCTGTTAAATCCATAGCTCCAGGATATGTATCACTTGTTTCTCCCTTCAATACTATCACTTTTTTTACAGGATATTTTCCCATCATCGGACCTATCAACCTATCGTACTCGAAACCACCTATTATCAAATGATATCCTCGTTCTTTACCGCTCATGATCTCACATAATATGATAAATACATCAATTAATTTAAGTTTTTCCTTACATAACAAAAATATTTAACATAAAGTACAATCAAGACAATTAAACGAAGAACAAGACACTATTTTTTAAGAAAAAACATCACATTTATCTGTTTTAATAATCATCAAGAGTTTCTTTATCCATACCTCATATTTTATCTGTCACTCTATACGATATAACGGTATCGTAATCAATACGTATAAAACAAAACTATCACATAACGAATATTTCCGTAATTTATAAATAGGGAAGGGTGTATTATGAGAAAATGCAACGAGAAGGAGGATTACGATATGGAAAAAGAAAAGGATGATGATGGGTTCGAAACGCTCTTAGGTTCTCCTGGGAGTGGAGATGATTCTGAGATTCCAAGTATCTTGAGAGAGCCTGACGGAGAGTTACTGATAGCGGTCCTTTCTATGGAAGGATGTCCGCCGTGCAAAACGCTCTCGAAGGCTCTTGAAGTTCTGAGAGAGGAGTATCCTGAAGCAGAATTCCTAGAGTTTGGATCTGAAGATGGAGAAGATCTGAAGGAATACGCACGCGGTTCGGGCATCCTGCCCTACCCAACTGTTCTGATCTCTGACGGAAAGAGGATAATGAGAGTCGTAGGAGGGTCAAAAAGTGTTCAGAAGGAAGTAGAATCGTACTCTACTTTTATCGAGTACTACAGATCCGGAAAGATAGATTTCAAGAAGGAGGAGGGAAAGGCAGTGATAGGAGAGGATTTCAGCCTTCCGATGAAGGTGATAGCATGAATAAGGAAAAGATGAAAGAAAGCTTTTTGGAAACTCAGACAAAGTTCAATCTATTCCTCGAAGGAGGGATAAAAGAGGACATAGAAGAGATACACGTCTTTTACGAGGACTGCAAGAACTGCCCTCAAAAAGAAGAATGTCCAAACAAGGAAAAAATGATGAAAGGCGGTATCGCGTTGGCGAAGTTTCACGAAGTTCTAGAGGACATAGGTTTAGATTCGAATCTTCATCCGCTCACCTCGGAAGATAATGGAGAACTCGGAAAAGTAGTCTGTGAGAAGGGGGGCGTGATGCCTGTTTCCGCGAGGCTTGATGAAGAGATACCTGTGTTCGCGCCGAAACACAACTTTCTCGTGATCGAATTGGAAGACGGAAGAAAATACCTTTACATGCCGGACCTGGGATTATCGGACGACTCTGATGAGGTTAAGGCACCATTGATGTATGGTTGAACAATGAGGATTGGATTCATGCAACTTGCGCTTAACAAAGATGGCTTCCCACGGTCCGATTGGGTTCGATCCCTGTTCGGACCACCTTCCTTTAGGGAGGGAGGGCAACGGCGAGGGTCGGGGTGTGTACTATACGCTCTTTCAATGGCCCTCGCCGTGCCAATCTTAACGATATTGTAGTTCTCGATGGAGGATATAAGATGTTGGATTTAACTGAAGAAGAAAAAGAAAATATATTGGGATCTAACGGGAACTTGAATTTCTTATTAGAAGATAAGATGGAAGAGATAAAGAGAGTAGAGATATTTTCTTCATCCATCTAATCACCTCAAAGCATATTCACCCGTATATCATCCGATCCTTTCTCCGTTCGGAAGATCCTTTTAACAGGTCGATATGAAGCAGATAGAGGAATCGCTTTCCGTCTTCAAACTCGATGTAAAAGTAGTTGTTCCTCGTAGTAAACATCGGAACATCCAGGTCGAAGCAGGCAGAGACTGGAAGAACACAATCATTTCCTGAGACGAGCTCTACGATCTCATTTTTATTTTCGAAAGTGAGAGGATGTAAAGTCGAATCTATCCCCTCGTTTTCAAGAAAATCATGCATCCTTTCTAGGAGCTGTCCTCCCTTCTCATACTCGCTTTTAGCTGGGCACCTATCCTCTTCACTACAATTCTCACAGTCTTCATAAAATATCTCTACTCTCTTTATCTCTTCCATCTTATCTTCTAATAAGAAATTCAAGTTCCGGTTAGATCCCAATATACTTTCTTTTTCTTCTTCAGTTAAATCCAACATCTTATATCCTCCATCTAGAATTATATTATCG
>JAFDTP010000021.1 GCA_019594195.1 Thermoplasmata archaeon | reverse complement strand
TCTCCAGTTCAGAAAGCGTGTTGTCGGTCGCATCTAGGTGATCGTAAGCGTCCACTTCCTCGGTTTCGGCCTCGTCGAGTATCTCTATCGACCTTTCGATGCTTTCTCTCAGGGGATCGGGATCGTACTCGTGTACCTCTTTCAGACTGCTTTTTATCTCCCTGTCTGTCATGTTCTCGACTTGAGCTATCTTCTCGTCAAGAGAAGGCTCGACTGACGGGATGTCCTCAACAAATCCAAAGTCAGGCTGGATATAGGCGATATGTTCACTGATCTCCAAAAAATAGGTGAGCATCCTGCCCACTGCACGCCTCTCCGCAGGTGTTGGATCGTGCTCATATAATATCCTAGCTGAAGCTTCGAAAAGCTCGATGAAGTACTGACCCTCTTCAGGTATCTCATCTTCTTCGTCCTGGGTGAGTTCAGAAGACAGATTCTCGGTTCCATCGTATTCTGCCAAATCCATCGGCGCTATGATCCTCTCGAACATATCCATGTATTCCTGCAGGATCGTCCAGCTGTCAGGATTATCTATGATGTAGGACATCGATTTGAAAGCTTCAGCAGATTCAGTCCTGATTTCCTCGTCGGAAGATTGTGCCAATATAAGATTGTTCGAGAGAGATATGTTGAGTCTCTCATACATCTCGGTTTGATTTCTGATAGAGATATGGAGTTCGTTCAGATCGTCATATATATCTTCTAGAGTTCTGCTCAACTGCTGAGTGCGGTTTGCCTGTATTATCAGGTCCGCAAGAGTCATCATCCCTTCAGGAACTCCGCCGTCCTTCCTAAGGGTCTGGTTTATCTCTTCATGTTCTAGAACAGCCTCCTTGGTATGTAGCATATCCAAGAGAACATCCTGGGTCAGCGCATCACCGAGATCGCCGATGAAAACGACCTGACTGTAGTCACCAGCGGTGCCAAACTTCTCTTCAACGTCATCCCTCCAATCGGATGTTTCTGTGTCGGGCTCGAAGGTCTCATCGTCAGTATCCATCTCCGCGAAGGAGGCGAAGTATCCCATGACCAATGTTAACACAAGTATGATTGCTATGACCTTAACAGGGCTGCCGCTTACCAAAAGAGGGAAGGTATCGAACACGTTCTTTCTGAACCATTTTTTTATATCCATCGCGACCTACACCTTCTTGTTGACAGCATTGAATGAATACGATTTTTGTCAAGATCAATCTTCTAGCGGCTTCACTATGACCTGCACGACATCTCCTTCTTCTATCTCTAATACGTCTCTTTCAGCGGTCGGTATTGTCACTCTTCCACTCTCACCGACCTTGGCTTTGAACAAAGCGTGATCAGAGGCGGCTCTTTCTAATATCTTCGGGATCTCTTCCCTGACACAACCTATCAACTCAGGAAGATCTTCTATCTCAGTTTTCTCTAACATGTCCCCTAATTTCATAAATGACACCTTTTTGTTAGCGTGATGATCATAATTGAAAACGTTATTAATATATTACGGCAAAATGTACCATGCAGAGGAAATAAACGTAAGATATGTGATTTTTCAACTGAATGAAATCTAACATCTTTTTTTGATATGATATCGATATCTAAGTTTGGCCCAAACATATCATTCACATATATTATTAAAATTTGAGGAACTAATCAATACATTGATATATTACAACTTAAATCAGGTGGGTATGTCCCTGCCCTGGAAATACCTGGGGATAAGAAGCTTAAGTATGCTAATGACTATACTCATAGTGGCGATGATCATATCTGCCTTTTTTGTGACTTTAAGAGAAGAGGACCAAGAAGAGGCTATAGAGAGGCAAGTCAATCGTCAGATCGAATTCAGGCAATTCGAAGACCCAGAGGAGGCAAAAGAATTTAGAGAAGATGAAATAAAGAGGTTGAAGAAAGAGAATAACCTGGACGGCTCAAGGGCAGAACGGGTATGGGATAATGCTAGAGATATGCTCACTTTTGACTTCGGAAAAACAAATAGATTCACCGATTATCAGGGGAGTGATGATATCGCTGATATAATTATGCAATACTTACCCAATACTATAGTTTTATTCACCACTGGTGCCGTGATATACACTTCTCTTGCGATTGTGTTGGGATTGAAAGCTGCACAAAATCTCGGTTCTAAGCTCGATAGGTTAACGACTCTTTTTGGAGCCGTATCATCCTCAGTCCCGATATGGTGGGCCGGCATGATCTTCCTGCTTATATTTTCATATATACTCGGAATATATCCAAGACCTTACCCGGCATTTCCTAACGTTGAAGTCGTAGGATATCTTGGTTACTTGAAAGAGTTTTTGATCAAGATGTCTCTACCTCTTTTCACTATAGTATTCGTAAAATTCGGAGCTAATCTTTGGATATCTAGAAATATAATCAGCGGCGTTTTAGAAGACGATTACATAATGGCCGCTAGATCAAAAGGTCTTCCTGAAAATAAGGTCATATACGGACACGCTTTAAGGACGGCTGCTCCTCCGATGATGACGACCGCCGTACTCGCGCTCTTGACTTCACTTGGAGGTTTTCTCATAGCAGAAGTTATCTTCCAATGGCCGGGGATCGGATATCTATTGAGGAGAGCTCTTTATCAGTCCGGAGTACATCTCACAGATCAGAGTGGAAGTGTTTTTGAAGATCAGCTGATAGCTTCGATCACCTTCGTTCTGATGGTGATTTCCATCATTACATTTTATATCGCCGACGTTCTTTACAGTATTCTAGATCCTAGAGTTCAAGTAGGATCTAAATTCAGCGAGGGGGAAAAATGATGGTTCATCAGGTATTTCAACTTCTAGCACTCTATCTCATATACTATCTTCTCATACCTGGATTGATATTATTCACTATCTGGAAGATCAAAAAGAAGGGAGATTTCATCAAGGTCATAGCGATGTTTAAAGACGGGCAAGATGACAAATCTTCAAAGTTGATCAGGGAAAATAAGGGGAAATTGAGAAAATTTAAAGTTCTTCTAGTGGTTTTGATTTTGATATCGATCCCTGCTTTGAACCTGACTTCCCATCTTATACAAGACGTTTCCATGCATCGATCACGACTTTATCTATCTGGAGAAACTGTTTTTCCGGGTCACTTTGATCTCATAGATGAGAAGATAGGTCCGAGTTTTGATGCTGATGAGGTATTAGAAAAGATGGACTCCGGAGAGGAGGATTGGTATTTAGAAAGTATAAAAGGAGAGGTTGATCTTGACCAACTCACGAGATATCCGGGTAGAATGACAGTCTATAAAATAAGCGGTTCATTTGGTAGACAGGAGCGTGTGGTTATAAATTATGATTTTCTCTCGCCTTTACCCTTCACTAGATCTCTTGAATTCATCATAATCGAAGAAGAAGCCTTCTTGGAAGCAGATAATACCGTTATCTATCCCATGCCGCCCTCAATGGCTGCCATCTCTTGATCCTTATTTTAGCGAGCCTATTCGCTTGACTATCGATTACAGACAACTCTTAATATCACGACGATCATGTTAGTATGTGGGAGTATGGGAGGGAAGATTTCAACCTTAGCTTTATCTGTGATACTGGTATCATCACTGATTTTTTTGTCAGCACATACGGATGAGAATGGATTCCAGGGTGAAGCCTCTGAATATATATTAGATGAGGAAGATATCACGGACGGATGGGATATATCCAAGGAAGGAGAGAAAGGATTAGACAGAGAAAATGTGGAAAGTGGCAGTGTTTTGGAATTGGAAAAAGATGGTAACTCATTGACTATTGTAGTGATCATATTCGATACTACCAGAAGTGCTGATGATTTCGCTAGCCAACAGAGAAATACACATAAAAGTTACACGATTTTTTCAGAAGGTGATCTTGGTGATAGCTCTTTTTGGCATTCAGCTTCAAGTGAAACATATTTTGACGTCCGAATAGCCAACGCTTACATTCAGGTATATGGTTCCGTCCAGTTGAGACTTCTGAGAGAATATGCGGAGCGACAAGTCAGAAAGATAAAGGGATGATCTGCCTCTTAGAATAATGGCAAGATACCACAAATATCGACTTAGAAGACTACCATCTCTGAGATCAGTTTAATCGATTTGCCAAACCTGTCGGAGGATTCATCTATTTCATTATTAACGCTAACGCCTCCTTAACCAAAATCGACCGATGATATAACAAATATAGTGGAACTCGTGACATCTTTTAGAAAAGGTCACTTTCCTAGGACCGTAGGAATTTAACACAAATTCCTATGACCCTCAGAAAATCAAAGATTTTCTAAGTGAATGAGAATTTCTTCAAGAAATTCTTATGCCATCGGGAATTTGATACCCGAAATGAGTAAATGACACAAAAAAGTACAAATGTCGTGTCTTTTGCTATAAAATAGTAGGAATCAAGAGAATACAAAACACATCCAACTCACCTCTAGGGGTCATTCCCTTTAAAAATAGCACCCATAAAATCCCGATAAAAACAATACCAGATATGACTAGTATTCCCCGGACACTGAAGTCTTTTATATATATGTGCTTCAGGATTCGATTTTATAAAAAAATATAAAATAGTTGTAGACTGCTCCTCAAATTCCGATGATTTTCTCACTCACTTATTGAAATCCCTACAACGATCCCGACCAATAACCCTATGAGCAATCCTACATATGCAGCTATAACATTCTCACCCATCCAGTTTATGAGAGACGCTACGAAAACAGCACCGACGGCGGAGGCAGCCCCCAATATTATGATCATCAAGATTTCCGAGCCGATCTCATCATTTGAAAATCTTTCATATGAAAAAGCTACTAAAGCAGCGACAGCGCCTCCGCTTAAACTTCCAGCTATAAAAGCGGAGCCAGTGATGGGTATCACAAAAATACCAGTTACCGCTGCGGCAAGGATAGTTATATGGGTAACCATAAAGTTCCCTTCTTTCCATCCATAGTAAGCTCCTAAAAATCCACCGAGGATAAGCCCGATTATAAATCCTGGTAAACCTAGTATATGGATGTATCCGCTAACTGTCATATCGAGACCTCGAGCGAACATTTTGATGGTTATTAATAGACTTATCCATAATTTAGTTTGATAGGGGCAAAAGAGATGCTAATCATTTTTGTATGATGAAGGCCGGTCTCACACTTCAAGAAAGGCCGTAGTCGATATCCTGTTCAAGATCAAAAATTTAAAAAACTCAAAGAAGGATTCTTACTCAGAAGAGCTGGAAAATACGAAGCCACCGGCGGGATTCTTGCAGGAATTTTTGTAAAATTCCTACAGCTCACAAATCAAAGATTTGTTCGTGAACCCTCTTTTTTATTTTAGAAAAGCCACCGGCGGGATTTGAACCCGCGCTCTATGGTTTACGAAACCATCGCTTTGGCCAGCTAAGCTACGGTGGCATCACGAGATTTTTAATCGAGTGAAAGGGGGAATTTTATTCCCACGCAATTTTGTTACACAAAATTCCACCTACTCACCAAAAACATAAAGTTTTTGGCTCTTAAGGTGTCAGGGTTTTGATCTAGATTGAGTTACGGCGCTTACAAAATAAATTTTTTGTCTATAAGTATGGATCATTTCAGTTCAATCTGCAAATGACTCAAATGACCTCTTCAATGCCTCTACACCTGCGAGATCTCTTCCTGCCAAGAAATTGATGCATGACCCACCACCTGTAGAGATGTGATCGATGTTTTCCGAAAGGCCGAGATTCTCAAGTACCGCTGTGCTGTGACCGCCGCCGATGATGGAATAGGCGTCAGACTGAGCCACACTCCTGAACAGCTCTTTAGTGCCTATCGAAAATTCTTCCAATTCGAAAGCTCCTGCAGGACCGTTGACCACCACTAGGGCAGACTCCTCGATGATCTTCTTGTACTCCATTATAGTATCAAGTCCAACATCAAATATCGGATATTCAGATGGAAGTTCATCTAAAGGTTTACCGTTCCTCTCACCATCCTGGTTCAGAACAACGTCTATCGGCAGTTCTATCTTTTTTGGCCACCTCTCAAGAACATCTTTTGCCTCCTGGACAAGCTTTTCATATTCACCGAATTCGTCCTTCAAAAATTCTCTATTTCCGCTCCCCAATTCATGTCCGGCAGCCATCAGAAAGATGTTGGCCACCACGCCGCCAGTTAGTATCTTATCTATATCTCCCTCTTCCAACATATGTTTAGATATAATGATAGAGTCCTCAGCTTTTATACCGCCCAAAAATGCGACTTTAGGTCCTTCGTCCTTGGTGTACACTTTTCCTAAATTTTCGAGCTCTTCTTCCATCACCCTACCTGCTAGACAAGGTACCATGTCAGAAAAGCCTACAAGAGTAGGTTGAGCACGGTGTGCCGCAGCGAAGGCATCATGTACGTGAAAGTCGATCTCCGGAGCGAGTTTTTGTACGATATGAGTATTTTTTTGTTTCTCCTGATCCTTCACACCTTTCAAATAGGTCTCTTCAGAATAAAATCTAGCGTTCTCTAAGATAAGTATCTGACCTTCCCACATATTCCTTATCTTGTTCAGAACGTTCTTATCAAAAAGTCCATCAACGTATTCGACCCTTTTCCTCAACAGTTTAGATATCCTTTCTGCATGAGGTTCCATCGTAGTGAAATCATCATTCCCAGGTCTGCTTTGATGAGCTACGATAATCAATTTTGTATCCGAAAGCTCCTTTATGGTTTCGAGATGACTTCTGATCCGGTAATCGTCCAATATCCTACCAGACTCAGGATCTAGAGGCGAATTAATATCGACTCTCAGCAATATTGTTTTTCCCGTAAGATCGAAGTCGTCGAGGGAGAATATCTCCCCTCCATTTCCATCCATCTTATCATTTCGTGATTAAGGGTTATCAATATAAATTTTACTTACAAGAGAAAGATCGAGCCTGCGATATTTTAAATAAAACAGTTTTCGCCACCTAGAACCAAAAACCAAAGATTTACATATAATCATTCATTCAACCTATTCGATGGATATAGAAGAGCGCGTTGAACTTGTTACAAGAAATACAGAGGAAGTGGTCACAGAAGAGGAGTTATTTGAACTCTTCAAAGAGAAGGAAAAACCGAAAGCGTATATCGGGGACGCACCTACTGGAAAGATGCACACAGGCCACTTTATAACCCATAGGAAGATCGCTGATTTCTTGAGAGCAGGATTCGAATTCACGGTACTACTTGCGGATATACACGCCCATCTCGATGATCTGAAGAGCCCCTTCGAACTTCTAGATGCACGCAGCGAGTACTACGAAGAATGCATAAAAGGGATGATGGAGGCCACGGGCGTTGACTATAACGATCTTGATTTTATCCAAGGGAGCGAATTCGAACTTGAAGAGGACTACTTATTGAACGTGCTGAGGATGTCAGCCGATACAACATTGAACAGATGCAAAAGAGCTGCGGCCGAAGTGGTCAGATACGGAGATAATCCCAAATTGGGCGGGTTCCTCTACCCATTACTCCAGACCCAAGATGTTCACGCACTCGACGCGGACGTAGCATACGGCGGTATAGATCAGAGAGGGATATACATGCTTTCCAGAGAAATACTCCCGGACTTTGGACATAAAAAGCCGGTATGTGTTTTCGCTCCACTGCTCACTGGACTCACAGGAGGAAAGATGAGCGCCTCAGTAAAGGGGTCTAAGATAGATCTGCTGGATGAGCCAGAAATCGTGAGAGAAAAAATAATGGACGCCTACTGTCCACAGGGCGAAATAAAAGACAACGGCGTGCTAGAACACCTTAAGATGCTGGTGATGCCGGTCTTGAAATCGGAAAGGAAGGAATTCGTTATAGAAAGACCAGAAAAATGGGGAGGGGATCTAGTTTACGAGGAATATCAAGAAGTTGAGGATGATTATCTATCCGGAGATCTGCACCCACAGGATCTTAAAGAAGCTCTAGCAAGAGAGTTGATAGATATATTGGAGCCGATAAGGAACAGATTCGAAGGAAAAGAAGAGTTGATCAAGAAAGCATATCCTGAAGAAGGATGAATCAATCCTTTTGCTTTCCCAAGCCTCTTTCATCTATCTCGTTATATACCCTTTCGATACACTTATCCAAGTATGTTTTTAGTGCACCTTCACCAGTCAAAACTGCAGCACCAGGATGACCTCCTCCAGAAACATCAACGTCTTCTTTTGATAGAACTTGGAATATCCCTCCGATATCTAAACCTTGTTCTACTATTTCATTATCAGCTCTGCCTGATATCCTGAAAGATTCATCTTTTTCAGACCCGCTGAAGGCGATATCAGCACCGCCTTCCAAAAGATAACTAGAGACCGAGCCTTCAAATGCACCTATATTTGTAGTAGCTATTATAAATCCGTTCACCTCGTGGTGTGTAGCTCTCTTTGCTCCTTTCAATCTAGCTATCTTTTCTGAGTAAGACCTGCGCTCGAAAAGGACAGATCTGACTCTGTCAAGGGATACGCCGGATGACTTCATGATTTCAGAAAGTGTACTGAAAGTTTTTGCATCACCCCTTTTCAACGATGAAGTATCGGTCAGGATGCCGGCTATCAGTCCGACCCCCTCTTTTTCTGTCAAATCATCTGGCTCGACGAGATCATAGACTATCTCGCAGCACGAAGTCCGATCATCTGATAATATCTCCTCATCCCATGAAGAATTCTTATGATGATCGATAACAAATCTCTTTTTTTCAGGTAGACTATAAGGTTCTAGTTGTGCAGGGTCGGGAGTATCCAATACAAAGATACGATCGAATCCATCGATATCAATATCTTTTTTCAATTCTAATCCAAGAAAAGTTAAAAGGTTTTTTCCGGTCCCGTTAGGGCCGGTAGGCGAAGCTACAGTTCCGCCCCATCTTTTCTGCAGAAAGTACGCACTGCCTAAGGCGTCAGGATCTGCGTGTTGATGGATCAAAAACAGGATGTCTTCATCCTTTTTGATTTCCATCTACTGTCCGCCAGAACCCTGCTGCATTGCGCCCATCTGCTGGCTGAGTTTCTGCTGCAGTTCCTGAAATTGATCTTGAAGTTTCTCTTCTTTACTCTTCAATGACTTCAATCTTACGTCTGCTGATTCTTTCTCCTCTTCAAGTTCCTCTTTCATCTCCTCGTTATCTTCGACTTTTACTAGAATGTCCCCAACTTCCTGATAAACCTCTGTATCTTCTTCGATCCTTTCAAGCTCATCAAGAGCCATCTCTAGTTCTTCAGTTCTCTCTTCAAGCTGTTGTTTCTGCTGCATCACCATCTGCAGTTGCTGCTGAAGCTGCTGTGCTTTCGCCACTTCGTTCTGTACATCTTCTTGCGACATCGACATGTTTTTTTCCTCCTTATGTTTTTATCTACTTATTATATTCATCAGTGATCTTATCCGAGATGTCTAACCATCTTAGGTACGAGTTCAAAGCCGCCCTCAATGCTCCGGTGTCTTCCGCATCTATATCGATCTCGGGCGGATCCATCGATATTTCGATATCGACCCTCTTCATCCCCTCATCTGCTTCGGGTTTTAGAGCCTCGAGTGCATCTATCGAATCCAGATCTGAGAAGGCCAGTGTAGCCTTTTTCATCTTTATCTGGCCTTCAATTCCTTCTTAACATTGGGCCTTTCCTTGTAAAATACACGGCCACCGCAGTTCTCACATTGGATGCCGACTGTATCGACGTCGGTGGTGACCTTTTCATTGCAGATATAACATCTGAACAAGTTCTATTCCTCCTCTTCTTCGATCATCCTTTGGACCTTCTTGCCGAGTTTCGGCTTATAAGCTCCTCCGGCGAAGGTAAGACCACAACGACTGCAATTCCAGATACCGGTGCTCTCTCTCTCTACCTGTTCATGATGGCACCTAGGGCACTCATATTTCGATCTTTTTGCTTCTTCGATCTCTTTCAATGAGGTCCTTACGTTTACTCCATAGCGGGGACCGAGTCTACCAGTGCTGCCGACTCCTTTTTTCTTCTTAGCCATATTTACTTACCCCTTTTGTCATGTAGGTTAACTAGGATATATTTAAATATTTTCCCTGTCTATTTCGTCCATTATCCGTTCTCTCATCGTTTCACTGAGTTCTTTAGACCTTTCGATGCAGTCCATCGTATCGTCGTATTTGAAGACACCTCTTAATCCTTTCTGCATCGCGACGATCTCATCCTCCTCATTGAAAGTCACTGTCAAACGCGCATCGGCTATCTTCTCTTCCTCCAGTTGTGCATCGAGTATTATCTCGTCCTTGATCTTAGTGAAAGTATTAGGAACAACGATATGCTCGATCGGAAGCGGATAATCTTCATCTTCTTCCGCCTCATCAAAGTTAGAAGCAGGTACGTCTGCATCTAAAAGAGCGGTCATAGCACCTATACCAGCGGCATCGAAAAGATTGCCGTCGAAATCGAGAACATGGATATCTATGAATATAACCCATGCCTTCTCACCTTCTTCTATACAGAGTTCAGTAGTATCGACTGCTCCGCTCTCTCTGATACCTCTATCTACAACTCTCGCAAGTTCCGTCGCGTCCTCTCCAGGAGGACCAGATTCGTACTCTGGTGAAGCCATGGGGATCAATTCGGCCGAGGTGGTCAAAACGCCCTTGTCTGGGGTGTCCGGGAAGGGTTCACCAACTTCCATCTTGATGCCTACTATAACATCAGTATCGCCTAGCCGTACCCTAGCCGATCCTTCAGCAGAGGAAGTCCAATCTGGATCTATCTGGATGTCTCGGTATTCATTCATATCTCTACCGTCTATCCTTTTACCTTCTTTGATCAGCCTGTAAAGATAATCCTTCGTGATGTTAGAAAGTATCTCTTTCATCTATTTCACCTCTTTCTTCAATTCTTCAATTTCATCTTCGTTCAGTTCAGTTGAGTATTTATCTCGTAAAGCCTGTCTCTGCTTTTCATATATCTCCTTACAGGCCTCGATAGAGAGATCCATCGCCTCCTCGTATTCTTCTATGGTCAGGTTGCCATCCATCTGTAAGAGGCATATCTCGTCAGTCCTCGGGATATATCCCACTGGGACATCGGCCTGACCGTAATTATCCTCGTTTTTACCCAAGTCAAGCACTACCTGATCTTCGATCTTCCCAGAAGCACAGGATGCGACCATATCCGACATCGGTATGCCCGCATCTGCAAGGGCTACGGATGCCGCAGTCAATCCACCGCATCTAGTTCCAGCGCTGGCTTGAAGTACTTCTATGAAGACGTCCACCACGGAACGGGGATACCTCTCCGTGAAAACGACCTTCTCAAGAGCCTCGGACACGAGCTTCCCGATCTCAACAGATCGTCGATCCGGGCCAGGTCTTTTCCTATCTGGCACGGAAAAGGCGGCCATATTGTATCTTGCACGAACGACCGCCTTCGTCGTTTCTTGAGCGTGGCGGGGGTGCATCTCTCTGGGGCCGTATACTGCTGCCATGATCTTGTTCTGACCCCATTCGATATATGCCGAGCCGTCCGCTCTTTTAAGAACTCCTGCCTCAATATTTATATCTCTCAACTCATCAAAATCTCTACCATCTTGTCTTTTTCCATCTTTGAGTAATTCGATATCTTCGTTACTTCCCATCGTTCTTACCTCCAAAAATCAAATCATCATTTGAATTTGTATCCATCATCTATCAAAACCTGTCAGTATTTTCTTCCAAAAACTCTTTCACTACATCTGTCAGACCTACGGCTTGGGCATTCTCCTCTATCATCTTGATTGCCTTAGCAGCTAGATACTGACCTTCCAATTGACCCGATATCCATATCCTACCGTTCTGTCCAACGAATATCTTACAGTCAGTGTATTTCTTGAGCATGGATATCATCGAGCCGCCTCTACCGATGACTCTAGGGACCTGTGCCGGGGCGATCTCTATTATCTGACCGTCACTGAGCTTTTTAAGACCCTCTTCGTCCATGGTGACCTGCATCTTGTTCTGCTCATCTACACTGGTTATCTTTACAAGAACGGCATCTCCAACGTCTATATAGCTCGCGGTATCACCATAATCGACCATCCACGGAACATCGTTTACGTGCAGAACAGCTGGATTAGGAGCATTTACGTCGACCATCCAAAAGGACGAATTTATATCGGTAACAGTACCTATGACTTTTTCGCCCTCCTGAGGTTCATATCTACCGCTCTGAGCGGCCACATTGGCATAGCCCGAACGGACTCTTTTTACACCTAACCTTGCTGCGTATATCTTTCCGTCTCTTTTGAACATGCCCTTACCGGGTTTAAGATCTTCTTCATCGATCTCATCGCCCGGTAAAAGTATCTTCCTGTCAACTTCATCTGTACCCATATCATAACACCTCAATAATCATCATATCATTCAATCATCATATTAGTCCAATTCTTCTATCTCAGCCTTACCCTTAGTAAGATCGTTGATCTTTTCGTAAAATTCATCTTGGATACCACCTGGGATCTCAACGATAGCCTGCCATCTGCCGTCATTCAGCCATTCTTGCTCCTTGATATTACCCATATTTTTTAGACGACCGTATATCTTACCTTGCAGTTCGCCTCTTAGAGTCACAGAAAAGTTCTTTTTCTCGAAGCTCAAAGGTAACAGTTCCCTGAGCTGATCCACGATCTCATCCATCTGCTGACTAACGGGTTTGAAAGGATCTATGTGTATATTTGCTTCCTCGATGGCATTCTCGATACGATTTGGAGGATGAGGCGTATTGGTCTGTGGATTATAAGATCTCCTAGCTATACGGTCGATTATCTCTTTCCTTTTCTGTTCCTGTCTTTTGTTTCTCTGTTCAGTGGTAAGTTGAACCTCACCATCCTCGAGGATCTTTTTAGTTATCTCTTCGACATCTTCAGTTTCAAATGCCCGCTCTATCATGTGGTCCGGAGCTCTTTTTCCTTTGATGGCGTCCGAAAAAACCTTTTCAGCGGGCATTTTCTCCAATAACTCGACTTCAGTGCCTGTCCGGAACTTTTCAACCGCGTCTGGCTCGATCAATATCTCAAATGTCTGGCCGTGAGACTGAAGTCTTCCTATAACGTAGTCGTCAAGAAGATCCTTCGTGTGTTCCTTTTGATAATCCTTTTTTCCCAAGTGATTTCCTCCTTATCACTTCGAAGACAAATACTCTTCGATCTCATCCATATCCAGTTTTTTAAAGTCTTCCTCACGAGTGATAATTCCAATATCTAGAGATCTAGCTTTTAATTGATCTTCTCCGGCTCTCTCGAGACCGCGCAAAGACAGATCTATAGCTTCATCAAGTGTCATATCCTTCTCGTATTCCTGATTGAATACCTCCTGGACTTCTTCTCTATTGCTGCCGATACTCACTGCTTTATAAGCCATGTTAGCGCCACTAGGATCAGTTTCATACAAGTGAGTTCCGTCACTGTCGATGCCGGCAACAAGCAGAGCGGTACCGAATGGACGAACTCCTCCATATTGAGTGTACGTCTGCTTATAATCAGAAACCTGCTTTACTAAACTCTTGACATCTATCCTTTCGTTATAAGATACCCTGTTGATCTGGGCAGCGGTCCTAGCATGGTCCACTAAAATACGAGAATCAGCAACTAATCCAGAAGTAGCTATACCTATCTTCTTATCGATCTTGTAAATCTTCTCGATCGATTTAGGTTCAACTAACTCGCTTGGTATATCCTTATCTACTACCAAAGCTACACCGTCTTTTACCTTTACTCCGACTGTAGTTGTGCCTCTGCTCACCGCTTCTCTTGCATACTCCACTTGGAATAGGCGTCCGTCCGGCGAGAAGACCGTTATTCCTCGATCATATCCCATTTGGCCTGGCTTCATTCTCTTTCACCAACCGTCATAATATACAATGTGGTTATAAACCTTACCCCCGTAAATATTCATCTATCGATGTGTCTCGAATTTTATATATTCTTTATATATCCGAAAAGACCTCTTCTTGAAAGATATAGAGGTGAAAAAGTTAAAGAGGGAGGGAAGGGGGGGAGGTTATCATGAAGTGATTTGTTGAGCCCTCTTCTCCCTATCAGAAAAAAATAGGGAGGGAGGGTGACTATCGTGATATATCAGGCCGCTCAATCTTTGTACATATGCACTATTATACATAGGTATATTAATAGTTTTTGTTCGTAATGTAACCTAGCAGTATGATCTATACATCATCTCTTCCTCTAATTTGCTATATGTATTAAATTAATAAAACCTTCGGTACCGATATCAAAGACAACACCTTTTGAGAAAGGAAATCCCATAAATTAAATATTGACTTCCTTCTATTCGAGAATATGTTCACTCGAGAAGATGGTGAGTTTGCGGTGAAAATGGCTAGAGAGGCGATAGAATGCTCGGTAAAGAATCAAGACATGGAATCAAAGGATCTCCCAGAAAAATTCGAGAAGAAGATGGGGGCCTTCGTCACCATCAATAAGTATCCCTCGGGAAACCTAAGAGGGTGTATCGGTTATCCTGAACCGACCTATCCTTTAAAAGACGCGATAATCAAAGGTGCGCAGTCAGCGACTAGAGATCCTAGATTCTCTCCTCTTCAAGAGAAGGAATTAGATTCTGTGATAGTCGAAGTCAGTCTTTTGACACCGCCGGAAAAGCTCGATTTCGATAAACCAAGAGAGCTGCCAGAAAAAGTCGTCTGTGGAAAACACGGTCTTATCGCTTCAAAAGGTGCGAGGAGAGGACTTCTGCTTCCTCAGGTCTCAGTCGATCAAGGATGGGACGAAGAACAGTTCCTTGATCACACCTGCAGGAAAGCGGGTCTACCATCGGATATATGGAGGGACGGCGAATGTGATATAGAGATATTTGAGGGCGTTATATTCAAAGAAAAAGAACCACGCGGTGAAATAGAGAAAAGGGATATCGATGATAATTAAAGGCACAGCTTACATAGAGGGGGAATACAAAAATTGTTACATAGGGATAGAGAACGGTAAAATTGACTTCGTAAAGAAAAGCTTGAAGACCAGTAAAGATGTGAAAAAACTCGAAGGCGTCATATTACCAGCGGGTATAGATATGCACGTACATTTCAGAGATCCAGGAATGACCGATAAAGAGGATTTTTACAGCGGCTCTGTCAGTGCCGCTTGCGGTGGGATCACCACAGTTATGGACATGCCAAATACAGATCCTCCAACAGATGATTATTCTAGATTGAAAGAGAAGATAAAGATAGGCGAGAAGAAATCCGTTATCGATTTCGGCCTATATGGCCTTTTGAGCGACGATATCGATAGGATGATAGAACTCACAGATTTTTTCAAGGTATACATGGCTGCATCTACAGGAGAGCTTAACATCGGCTTGGATAAATTGGAAAGTCTTCTCGAAAAGGCATACTCGCAGGGGGCAAAGGTCGCATTTCACTGTGAAGACCAAGAACTTTTCGGCGAAAAAGGAAAAGATCTGAAGGGGCACGATCAGCACAGGCCCATAGAGAGTGAATTGAGTGCTTTAGAAAAATTAAAAGATCTCCCTGAAGGTGACAAATACATCTGTCATATCACCTCGGTTGATAGCTTGAATAAAGCCGAAAAAAACGATTTCCACAAGGAAGTCACTCCACATCATCTCTTTTTAAGCAAGGAGGCTTTCCTGGGACCCTTCGGAAAGGTGAATCCGCCTTTGAGAAGTGAAGGGGAAAAATACCGTGTATGGGAATCCTTTGAGAGAGAGAAGTTCGACTTTTTAGCGAGTGATCACGCCCCTCATCTTGAAGAGGAAAAAGAAAATTTTGAAGAGGCACCTTCCGGGATACCGGGTGTCGAGACTTTGTATCCCTTGCTTTTGAACTCTGTAGCTAGGGGAAAAATAGATATCTCTACTGTTATCGATGCTCTTGTCCTTAGCCCAGCTGAAAGACTCGGGTTGGAAAGAGGTAAGATAAAAGAAGGTCAAGATGCGGAATTGATAAATATCGATTTCAGGGACTCTGAGCCTATAGATGGAGATAGACTTCATTCAAAATGTGGATGGTCGCCCTTCGAAGGTTTTCAGGCTATCTTCCCAAAAAATGTCATCTCTAACGACGAACTCATAGTTGACGACAACGAGTTCATAGGTACGAAAGGTTCAGGTAATTATATAGGAGGAAAATAAGATCATGATAAAAATCATCATGGAAGTGATAGATTGAAAAAAGAAACTTATGTCGAAGATCTTGTAGAGGGAAAGGAGATAAAGGACAGATTTGCGATAAAGGAGAAGAGGCCCCCAAGAGAGTACTCTAATGGATGGTATTTCAGGCTCATAGTAGGAGACAAAACTGGAAAGATACCCTTAGTCTATTGGGGAGGACACGAAGAGCACTTCGTAAGGAACTTATACGAGAGTCTAAATTCTGGAGAGGTGATCGAAGTGAGTGGTGCTGTGAGCTCTTACAAAGGCGAATTACAGATATCTATAAATGAAGAGGAGCTCCACGGCATAAACAAGGCGAGTTGTGACGATTATGATCCGGGGGAATACATTCCTTCCAGCGATAGAGATATAGATGGCATGTTCAGCGATTTATTAAGGCTCGCTCGAACGATAGACGACGAACAGCTTTTTGAGCTGGTATCATCCTTTTTGAAGGACGAAACATTTGTTGAAAAGTTCAAAAAGGCGCCTTACAGCAAAAGATACAGCCACAGTTATATAGGTGGGCTTCTCGAACATACGCTCATAGAGAGCCAGATAGCCGAGAACCTTGCTAATATCTACGATGAACTTGATAGAGATCTGCTCTTATCGTCGGCAATACTCCACGACATGGGCAAAGTGAGAGAGTACGAGACCAAAACTTCTATAGAGGTCACCACTGAAGCCCAACTGATGGGGCACACGGTCCTATGCGAGAGGATGATACGCGAAAGGATCAATGATCTGAAAGATTTTCCAGAAGAGCTCTCATTGAAACTATCTCACATAATATTATCGCATCACGGGGATTACGAATGGGGTAGTCCCAGGAGTCCAAGGCTAGAGGAAGCTGTTGCGCTTCACCACATAGATCTTTTAGTCGTGAGGATGAGTGGTTTCCTACAGGCTAAAGAGGAATTCCAGTCTGAGGACGAGGAGATGATCTACGTTTCCAAGGAAGGAGTACAGAGACCTATATTCAATAGATAAAAGACGATTTATCTTTCGATCTCAAAACCACAGGCCTCCAATATCTCCGCCTGTTCGTCGATATCCTCATACCATTGGCCCCACTTCCTAGATATGTGCTCGGTCCAACTGTAATCCTCGTAGGTGAATTCCTCTTCCTTCTCTTTTAGCGATATCATAGCATCTAACTTCATATAATAATCTTCTTTCAGATAACCATGGTCCATCTCTTGCATAGCATCTTCTATATCTTCATCTGACAGATCAGGATATTCATCTTCAAAGAGGACGAAATCGAGGGGATAACGTGGTCTCGTAGGCGGATCCTCTTTAGGATACCCTACCACCAACTTGACCAGTGGAAGGACTTTGTCAGGAAGATCATATTTTTCTTTCAGCCTTCTAGCCGTCCTTATCGGAGAACCAAGATAACATGTTCCAAGTCCCATGCTTTCTGCCGCGACGACCATGTTCTGGGCCATGTATGAAGCATCCTGTATGCCGAAGAGTAGGAGAGTCAGATCATTAGTTGCGATATCCCAACCTCTCTTTTCCATGACCTTTTCTAGCTTATCGATGTCGATACAGACGGTGAATAAAACCGGTGCATCGAACGGGATCTCTTCTTTGTTCCTTTCCATTATAACGCTGTACATCTGAGAAACAAAGGGTGCCTGCATACCGGCCCTCACTATCTTCTCTATCTCCTCTTCCTCAAGGTCCTTATCTTCATATTCCCTTATAGATCTGTGACTCATCAACGATTCAAGCACTTCCTCTGACATGTTAGTACCTCTTATACATTTATCATCGATCATTATATCAAATTATCGTCCTAAGATCATCAGGAAAATCCTCAAAAAATATATAGAAGATGATTTCAATACCGACCAAGTGGTGATTCAAATGGACAAGAATATCTGTCCAAGTTGCGATACCGAGATCCCTCAGGGGAAAAACAAGTGCCCAGAATGCAAAAAAATGCTCACCAACGAAAGCTCAAATATCGATGAGCCAAAAAAAATCGAAGAGACTCTAGAGATGATAGACGGAGATACCTACAAAGTAAAATCAGGAGAATCTGAATCCATAATAGAAAACATCAAAATGATAGGGAGCAATAGTGCTTCAAAAGAGAGGGAAGTCGAGATCAATAAGTCGGATGAATCTGAGAGAGAGGAAGAAGTGGTGATTTATCAATGCCCCGTTTGCGGGAGTGAGGTCGAAAAGGAGGACACAGAATGTCCCAACTGCGGCTCGATTTTCGAAGAGTGAAAGTTTTTAATATGTAATCCCCGTCTTATTTTGTATGTTCCAGACTAGAGTACTCAGCGACCTAAATCAGGACGAGATAAGAGACCTATTGGATCATATGGGAGTGGATAAGAGAGGAGTGGACATAATGGCTCCTAAATCTGAAATTGTCTTGGTCACCGCAAAAAATCTAGATCCTAGAGGCGCCAACATTTTGAAACAAGAATTTTTATCCGCAGGAGGTGAAGTGGCGGTCCCATGGGGAGCTTTAGACCTATCTCAGGAAGAGAGCAGGGTCCTGATGATGGGAACACCTAGACAATATGAAAGGGTGAAAAATAAACTCAAAGAACAGCCGTTCGATCTGTCTGTTTTGGCTGAAGAGATCGGGGAAGCGGTGGACAATCATCAAAGTGGGAACTCTTTACCTTGGCAAAACGACGGATGCGACGTCATGGGTGTTTTGAATGTCACTCCAGACTCATTTTATGATGGTGGGGAATACGAGAGGGTTGAACGAGCGGTAGAAAAAGGCGTATCTATGAGCGAAAGTGGCGCTGATATAATCGATATAGGAGGGGAAAGCACGAGACCAGGTAGTGAAAGGATATCTATCAAAGAAGAACTTGAGAGGATAATACCGGTTATCGAAAGATTGGATGAGAGAGTGGACTCTCTAATATCTGTAGACACGTACAAACCGGAAGTCGCAGAAAAAGCCGTAGAAGCTGGTGCGGATCTGATAAATGACGTTTTCGGCCTACGAAAAGACGGTATGCCGGAAAAGATATCTGAATTGGAAGTGCCTATTGTTATCATGCACATGCAGGGCGAACCAAAAAACATGCAGAAAAATATACATTATGAAAACGTGATAGATGAGATATACTCTTATTTTGATGAAAGGATAGAGATCGCCAAAGAAAAGGGTATCGATGAGGATAAAATAATTATAGACCCGGGTATAGGCTTCGGAAAAAAATTATCACACAATCTTGAAATAATCGATAGGTTGGACGAGTTCCGTTCCCTCGGTAATCCCATCTTGCTGGGTGCCTCGAGGAAAAGCTTTCTGGGCAATATCCTTGATAAGAGCGCAGAAGACAGGCTATACGGGTCCCTAGCGGTAGCGGCCTTGGCCGTCGAAAAGGGTGTTTCGATATTGAGAGTTCATGACCCGATGGAGACCAAAGATGTCATCCGGACGATAGAAGCGCTGAATAGATGAAATTTTGATATCGACCAGAGTTTGAAAGAAAAAACTAATAACCCCTTCTATAAATACAATACATGGTCGCGGGAAAAAAGATGGCAAAAGTTTTTGGATCATCGGACATTAGAAGGGATCTCAAGATTTCGACCGTTTTTTGTAGATCGACCTTCTTTATGATATCACGAAGTGATTGATATGTTGACGTTGGTTCTTGCAGATTGTGATCTCGAGATAGGAACTGAAAAAAAGAAGCCTGACAGATTCAGGATCGATATGGTTCATTTTCCAATGCTCCTTGCCCAGGACTCGGGACTGGCAGAAGAAAGGGAGCTTAGAACCATCGTTCATACCAAGAACGATAAGATATTCCAGTTCGAGTCGGACGCCTACATACCTGACTCAATAAAGAAATTCAAAAAACTGCTTGAGGAAGCTTCAAAAGGAGGAAAAACACCTCAAGGTGTTAGGTTGCTCGACAAAGGACTGATGGAGACACTTGACGAGCAGTTCGGAAAAAAGATCGTTATGACACCAGATGGAGAAAAGACTGATCCCACAAAACTGTTCTCAAGGACAGAAGATTATGTGGTCGTAGTAGGTGGTTTCAGCGAGGGGGACTTCGAATCTCCAGTATACGGATGGTGTGATAAAAAAGTCGCACTATCCGATCGCTTGATGAAGCCCTGGTCGGTTACAGCGGAAGTACTCGTGGGATACCGGTACTGTTCACTTGAATAGTTTAGCTATGTTCTCGTCGTAGGGTACTCCCATGGTTTCAGATACTGGGCGACATTTACTCCTGGTCAAGAAGGCTATCGGCGAATAGTCCGTTTCAGAAAAAGATTCCCAATTGGCCATCCCTTTTGCGATGATGAGATCAGCTCTTTTCAACCTTTCTACAACTTCTTTAGATAGGATATCAAAATCTACACCTACAGCATATCCTCCAGTCGTTTCTAATCCATCAGCGATCTCGTCTACTTGGTATTTTAAGGCGTCTTCCATGGTAGCGTCTGTCAATATGGGTTCGCCTTTTACGACCACTGTGAGATGGATATCGAAATCATCCTTCAATCTCTCCAACAAAAGCGTATCAAAGACTATCTCTCCGGTGTTGTCAGTGAAATAAACGACTTCATCGGCACCTCCCAGAATCTCTTTTATCTCATCGGTATCATCATGGGCCAAGCCTTGATCGATTATATTTTCAAACTCCTCTGTAAGATAATCCGGAGATCTGATATCGTCTCGATAGCCAAAATCAAGTACATTGCCGGCGATAGAAACTAAAACTGCATCCCTAAAACTCTTCTCAGCTATCTTTTTTGCTTTTGAAAGAAGCCTTTCAGCAGAGGAGTTGCTCTTTTTCTTCATCTCACTATAGGGATCATCAGAGCCGAGTATGCTGTAAACCTCGTCGTGGACTTCTGTTGCAACTTCTGCAGAGACTGCGTCCTCATCGAACCTCTCGTTCAGTATCGACATCGCCTCGTCTATCACTTCTCGCCTCTTCTGTTCATCTACCAGTTCAGCCTCGTAGAGGCATCTCTTCAAAAGGCAAGGTACACATTCAGGATGTATCTTCAATTATCGATCACCGCTAGCAGAGTTCACCGCTGTCCAATTTCTTGTTTATCTCTTCAGAGTTGAGGTGTCCTTCTACAGTGATGTCTATACTGTCCTCATCGAGATCTTCCATCCCAGCCAAACTTTTCTTTATTTTGACTGCGAGTTGAACACCCATAGGACAGAAGGGACTGGTAGGCGTGAAAGTAAGGCCGACCGCACCTTCATCCACCTCTAGATCAGATATCAGGCCCATAGTATAGACGTCGGTCCCGGTCTCTGGATCCATAACTTGTTTTAACCTTTCTATAACTTCTTCTTTTTCTGGCATTTTATAACCCCGTGATGTTTTGTTCTATTTTTCAAGGTTCAAGGAGGTATATAAATAACAGGGATAATACCGTACAGCTCGGGAACAAAATTTTTATAAAATCATAGCTGAATCTATATTCATGAGCGACTCTACCGATGTACAAAGCCGACTAGCCGATAAGAGATTCAAACTGACTAGAGTCGGTGTGACTGGTGTTAAGAAGCCCATAGTGGTAAAGAGGCCTTGGGGCAAAAGGACTTTGAACGCCACTATAGACATGAGCGTTGACCTACCATCGGATCAAAAGGGATCTCACATGTCTAGGAACGTGGAGGTCTCTGGTGAACTCGTGGATAAAACTGTGAGGGAACCTGTAGAAGGTCTGGAAAATCTAGCCGCTAAGATGTGTGAAGATCTGCTTGAAAAGCATGAATACGCATCTTATTCTGAAGTGGACATCAGATCCGACTATTTCCTGGAAAAGAGATCACCCAAAGGGAAAAAAAGCCTGGAAAATTATCAGATCAGAGCCAAGGGAGAAGGTGCTAGAGGAGAAGGAGTGAGTAAATACATAGGTGTCACCGTGGTCGGTTGGACCACCTGTCCCTGTGCTATGGAAGGGGTCAGAGAAAAGTTAAAGGCAAAATATCCCGATTTATCAGATGAACTTGACGAGATACCGGTGATAACACACAATCAGAGGAATAACACCACTCTGATGATCGAGGTACCTGATGGGAAGGATGTTGAAGTGAACGATCTGATCAAGATAATAGAATTTTCACTCTCATCGCCTACGCACGAGATATTGAAAAGGGAAGATGAAGCGGAAGCCGTAATTCAGGCGCATCAAAATCCAAAATTCGTAGAGGACGTGGTCAGAGACATCTTGCACGAGATATTGGAGAGATACGATGATTTTCCTGACGAGACACACGTAGAAGTGAAAAGCCAAAGTGAAGAGTCCATACACAAACACGACGCGATGGCAGAAAGAGTGACGACTTTCGGAAAGTTGAGAGAATGATCTAATTTTTAGTTATTGATCCAAAGAGGATCTGACGGACCGACTTCGGTAAGTCATAGAAGTCAAAATTTTATTTGAACCGATCTTTTTTAACTCTTAATCGAACTTCTCAAACCATAACTCTTATATCATCAATCTCTTATTTACAAGCAGATAAAAATTCAAGGGGATTCATATGTTAAACGCTGAAATCAAGTCAAATGTGTTGAAAGAATTGGTCGAGATAGTCGGCACTATCGTTGACGAGGTAAAGATCAATCTTGACGAAGAAGGACTTTCTCTCAAAGCGGTGGATCCGGCCCATGTTGCGATGGTCGACCTGAGTTTAGAGAGCAGTGGTTTCGAGAGTTATGAGGCTGAAGAGACGGAGTTAGGACTCAATTTGAACAAGATAGAGCAGTTTTTGAAATTGGCGGGTTCTGAAGATACTATAAAGATAGTTCACGATGAAGATGAAAATCGATTGACGATGAGCGTCGGCAACATAACGCAGAAGATGCCTCTCCTGGACACTGCCGGTATGACCGATCCCAACGTACCGAGTCTGGATCTTCCCATAAACATGAGGATAAAGGGAGAGCATCTCTTGAGCGGAGTTAAGGCTTCAGAAAACATCTCGGATCACATATCTATAACGGCAAATCCTGACGGGTTCGAGATATTTTCTGAAGAAGACGAAAACGAGGTAGAGATGTCACTCGGAAAGGATGATCTAGAGGAACTACATGCTAACGAAGAAGTCCGTTCTCTTTTCGCTCTAGATTACTTTTCAGATATGGTCAAATGCGTCTCAAAAGACTCTATACTGGATATAAATCTAGGAGCCGATTATCCTATAAAGATTGAGTTCGACTTCGCAGACGGTAGCGGCAACGTAAGGTACTTATTAGCTCCGAGGATCGAGAGCAGTTGATCCCGTTCAAACCCATTTTTTGGTCCTTCTCTTTTTTGATCGTACTTTTTTCTGTTAGAAGGAAAAATAAAAATACTTGTATGTCTTTATATGGACTATGGTGATCTATGGTCTATTGCTGATAGTCGTCGGCATACTTCTAGCTATCTTTGAATTTCTAGACCCTGGTTTTTTCGTAGCGATACCCGCAGGAGTACTGATAACACTAGGACTGATAACTTTAGCCTTCCCGGGATTGTTGTTCACCTGGATCACGCCTCTCATAGTTGCTTTGATCGTTTTACCCTTGATGTTCCTCTCGCTCAAATTTTATGCGAGTATATCTCCCCCTAGTAAACCAACTACGACGATGACAACCTCCTTGGTAGGGGAAATCGCACAAGTTGAAAAAGAGATAGAGCCTGACACTATCTCAGGTAAAGTAAGAGTCCGTGGAAACAAGATATGGAGTGCAACTGCAGACGAACGGATAGAAGAGGGAGAAAAAGTCAAGGTTGTAGAAGCGGAGGGAGTGAAACTCAAAGTAAAAAGATTAGAATGATCTTAGGATGTGAATATATATGTTAGATGTATTAGGACTGCAGATATTGGAAGGAACAACGGCATGGATAGTAGGGTTGGTGATCATAATAATCTTATTTGCCATAGTTGCCGGAAGATCGGCATTTTGGATTATCCAGCCCTACGAACAGGGGATATGGATCGTTCTGGGTAACTTCAGAAGGACTTTGGAACCTGGTGTGAATCTAGTACCTCCATTCATCTCCGACGTGATAAAGATAGATCTCAGGACACAGGTGCTCGATGTCCCTCGACAGGAAGTGATCACAAAGGATAACTCACCGACCAACGTTGACGCTATAATCTACATCAAGGTAGTGGATGTTGAGAAGGCCTTTTTCGAAGTCACAGATCATAAAGCAGCGACGATAAATCTGGCGCAGACCACTCTCAGGTCGGTTATAGGTGACATGGAACTCGACGAGATACTCTACAACAGGGAAAGGATCAACACCCATCTTAGGGAAGTATTAGATGAAGCTACCGACGACTGGGGAGTCAGAGTAGAATCGGTTGAGATCAGAGAAGTCGATCCAGTTCCACAGGTAAAAGATGCGATGGAAGAACAGACCGCAGCGGAAAGAGAAAGAAGGGCAGCGATCTTACGAGCTGATGGTCAAAAAAGATCAGCGATCCTTGAAGCTGAAGGTAACAGGAGATCAAAGATATTGAATGCCGAAGGTAAAAGACAAAGCAGGATATTGAATGCCGAAGGTACAAGGATGAAAAAGATACTAGAGGCACAGGGTGAAGGTCAGAGACTTCGAGTATTGTCATTGGGAGCTAATACCTTGGACGAGAAGGCGCTGACTTACCTTTCTCTTGATACATTGAAGAACATGTCTGAAGGAGAAGCAACAAAGATACTCTTCCCGTTCGAAGTCACCAAACTGATGGAAGGTGCTTCTAACTATCTTGGCGCTTCTAGAGAAGTCCCAAGCCGAGAATCTACTGACATAGAGACTTTAGAAGACATAGTAGGTAAAGCTGATGATATTCTAGGTGAGATACCTGGAAGGTCAGAGATGAAGGAGAAGATAGACCAGATAGA
>JAFDTP010000137.1 GCA_019594195.1 Thermoplasmata archaeon | reverse complement strand
TTGAATCAAATGAGTGAGTTCACTCTTTTTATTACTATAGAAGCATTTTTAATCGGTATTATCATTCCTGAACTTTTTGATGCAATAATATTAGTAGCGGTATCTACTATGATATTATCTTCGCTTACGATAAGAAGAGAAGAGCAGATATTCAAAAAGCTATTCAAGGGGTTTCTGCATAAATACCCCGCTAAATGGACCGATAAAAAAAGTATAGTTCAACCTGATATCGAGGATCATATTATCATTATTGGGTATGGGAGGCAAGGAAAAAAGATTTTGAATCATTGCAAGTCTAAAGATATTGATTGCCTAGTTATCGATAATGATCCTGTCAAGGTTGACGAGTTAAAAAAAGAGTGTGAAAATTTTGTTCTTGGTGACGCGATCCATGACTATACAATGAATAAAGCTTCAGTTGAAAGGGCTAAAGTAGTGATATCAACAATCGACAAAGACGTCCTATCACAAAAATTATTAGATATAGACATGGATTGTCTAGTTGTCCCAAAAACATACTCATTAGAAAAAACACGAGAGTATTTAGGAAAAGGTGCATTTTGCGTAAATAATCCGGATATTTTGGTTTCTAGATATTTGATAGAATATGTTATTGATGAAGTAATTTAGAACTAAATAGTGACATCTTCATATCTCTAAATTATGAGGATTTTAGCTAATTTTTCGAAGGCGAAGGAATGAATTTCCTTCTCAGTTTGGAGATCTTTAGGATTTCCGAAACATGAAAAGACCTTAGCCCTGATTAGAGACAAATTTAAAAATATGACATTGATTTTTTGTATCCGCAATATACTCTGCTTTATTGAGAAAACTTTTATATCCCTACACTCATTACCTAAAGTAATTAAGGAGTCTTAAAAATATAAAAAGTGATATTCATGTCTTCAAAGGATGGGTCTAAAGAAGGATCAGGTGACTGGTTCGATGAGCTGGACGAAGAGTTAGACGAAAAGACCTCTGAAGTATTTAGGGATCTGGGTGAGAAGGATGCCAGGATGGCTGAATTGAATAAGCAGTTCATCAAGGATTTCTGGCGTATCTGGATAAAGTTTGAAAATAAACTTAACGTTCACTTCAGCATGCGGCCGGACTACAGTTCCTTCGCACATTTCGATGAATTCCCGGAAGAATGGGAGTTCAGGAACGATTTTGATTTCTCTAATGTGAATCAAATAGAACTGATGGATAAAACACAGGAAAACGATCGTACTGGAGATAAACTGCTTCTAGAGTATTATAAAGAAGACGGTACTTTGAAAGTTGGTTTGTTCTTTGAATTCAGCGAGGGCGAGCGTTACTACAAATACAGTGGTTGGAAAAGGATATATGTGCGCTATTCTATCTTTGAGGCGGAATTCCCTGTTGAAGAAGAAGAGATGGATGATTTCCACTCGAATTTGAAGGAAATAGTGAAGAATTGGTACACATCTCATCTCGAGCGGGATAGGAGCGTCATAATAGATCACATAAAATCCGAGTACGAAAAGAGAGAAGAATATCCTGAGTAAAACATCAAAAAACTTTTTTGTTTTTTTAATAATACGTCATTAACGATCGGTCAGACTAGTGTTTGCCACTTTCAGTCGACCCTCCCCCGCAAATCATTAAATAAGATGCATCCTTCGATAAGACCGGTCCAACAAAAGAAGACGGACCAAGATGTGATAAAATGCAAGAAGAAGAAAACCTCGCGCCCCATATAGAAGATATAAAACGGGCGTTAAACGAAAAATTGAGCGAAGATCAGATCGAAGAGGAACTCCGTACCTATACTGAAAGATACGGAGTGCCCTTGGGAAGCGCTAAGAGATCCATCGTCAAAAAGTACGATGGCGATCCTCAAGAGCTCTATATAAGTACCGAAAAAAAGATCGGAGATATAGAGGGTGAGGAACAAGGACTGGATCTTAAGTGCAGAGTCGTTTCTATAGACGACAAAGAGATAGAAGTAGATGACGAACCAAAACGAATTTGGTACGGCATCCTTGGTGACGATACCGGAACCATCCCTTATACTCTCTGGGAGGCTAAATCTGTCGAACTCCAAAAGGGAGATACGATAAAATTAGAGAGCGCCTATGTTAACATGTGGAACGATAAGCCGCAGGTGAACATAGGTTCGAAAGCTTCTATCAAGAAGATCGATAAAGACGAAGTACCACAGTTCGAACGTCAGCCTCAAAAGCTCGACCTAAAAGATATAAGGGAAGATATGCGGAACTTAGAAGTCAAAGCGAGAGTCATGTCCATAGAAGAGAAAACTGTTAACACGGACGATGGCGAAAAAACTCTTTATTCTGGAGTCATGGCTGACGAGACCGGTAAAGCACAATTCAGTGCATGGCATGACTTCGGTTTAGAAGAAGATGAAGTCGTCAGGGTCAAGGGAGGTTATGTCAGATCATGGAGAGGCATACCTCAGTATAGTTTTGATGAGAACGCTAACGTTACGAAGCTCGATCATGATGAATTACCCGAAGCTTCGGAACTTAAGGAAACCTCAGTTTATACTATAACCGATTTAGCAAAAAGAGGCGGTGCCGTAGATGCGATCGTAGAAGCCGTCATGATAGACATCAAGAGCGGCAGTGGTCTCATATTCAGATGTCCTGAATGTAATAGAGTGATACAGAAAGGGGCATGCAGAGTTCACGGTAAAGTCGATGGAAAAGCAGATTTAAGGGTAAAAGGCATACTGGATGATGGAACGGGAGCCCTTACTGTAGTAATCAACACCGACCTTACGGAAGACATACTCGGTTATGACATGGATAAAGCTATGGAGATCGCCAAAGACGAGATGAATCAAGATGTTATAAGAGACGAGATCGAAGAGAAATTGATCGCACAGCCTTTGAAAGTCAGAGGTAACGTAACCAGTGATGATTATGGGTTGATGTTGATAGCCGATGAAGTGGAGAGTAAGACGATCGACGTTGAAAAAGAGGCTAGAGAGATGTTGGACGAGGTGAGAGTATGAATCTCACCATCCCTTCATCCTCATTTCCACAATCAAAACAAAAGGAGGTTTTAAGATGAGTATGATAAATAGAGAAGTGGCTTGGAGAGTGTTCGCTAGTGAATTTAATGAGTCGACCCTCGAGTTAGAGGGTGAGGAAGAAAGAGCTCCTAGTTACTTGGTTACGCCGCTCGGCGCTAAACTCAACCGGGTTTATGCTGTAGGTGTTCTCACTGAGAAGGAAAACATAGGCGATCCCGAGGAACCGATGTGGCGAGCTAGAGTAACGGATCAGACCGGGACCTTTTTTGTTTCTGCTGGACAATATCAGCCAGAGGTCACTTCCACACTGACCAATATGGAACCACCTCTTTTCGTTGCGGTGGTCGGTAAAGCTAATACGTACGAGCCGGATGAAGATACCTTCTTGACATCCATAAGGGCGGAAACCATCAAAGAAGTGACCGAGGAACAGCGTGATAATTGGATCGTAGAGGCTGCACGCTCTTTAAAGAAAAGATTGGAAGTAGCCATCGAGGCCTCGAAGATGGATGAAATCTCCGTAGAAGAACTCGTCGAACTCGGT
>JAFDTP010000013.1 GCA_019594195.1 Thermoplasmata archaeon | reverse complement strand
TGGAGCGTGATGTATATCTATGACTTCTCCGACAGTCTCTTGGTTTTTTGGATATCCGGGTTTTGCCAGATGTCTGTGACTCGGAGATTGATAAGTTGAAGATCCTTTTCCTCTTCTTTGTGGAATGATTCGTCTACCCATATTCAGAACACCCCTATCCTCATTCCTATCTCTTCAGCAGAATACTCATCCGTGAATTTAACTATCGCTCTTTTACCGTTTTTATCGATCCTGGTATTGACTTTTTCTACCTCAGCATCGAACAATTCTTCAGCAGCATCTATTATCTGCGGTTTGTTCGCTTTCAAGTCCACTATGAATTCTAACTTGTTCTCATCTTCCATCTCCATCATGGTTTTTTCGGTGACGTAAGGATGATATATTATTTTATGTGGTGATTCATATTCAGCCATATTTACCATTCCTCCAATTCTTTGATAGCGTTGGCACTGAAAAGGGCCAATCTACCTATCGTACCGCCTGGAGCCATATCTTCGATGGTCAGTTGGGCTGGACTTTTTACAGTAACACCCGGAAGATTGGAAAAGGCCCTCTTTCCGGTCGCATCTTCACCCAGAACGACCAATATGCTGTTAGGGATCCTGTATTTCCTGTTTCTCATCTTTCCTTTACCTGATCTTATGTTTTTTCCTTTTTTGGCTCTCTTCACATCCGAATAAATGCCAAGGGTCTCCAATAGATCTACGGCTTCTTTGGTTTTTTCAAGACTTTCGATATCGTCTTCTATTACTATCGGCAATTTCAAGGAGTCATCATCTATTTCATGTCCTCTGTTTTCCACTAATTCTATATCGGTCATCGCTGCTAGGGCTGATCTTCTCGCCTTATCTTTCGCCTGTCTATTGAGTTTTTTTCCTAAGTCTTTCTCCGGTTTGGGAGGATGAGCTCGTCTACCACCACGAGTTTGAGGGCTCTCAGCTGCTCTTGCTCCCCCATACTGAGTCAGTCTTTGAACTCTAGCCATACCTTGACCAACACCCTCCATCTCGGTGGCATGTCTCATACCTGCATCCGATGAAGCACCGTAAGGTTGTTTTTTATTTGCCTCAGAAGCCTCGACCGCCCTTCTTATTATGTCGGGACGTATCTCCTCTACAAAGGGTGACGGTAATTCTATCTCTTCCTTTTCTTCTCCTTCTAAACTGTAAACTTTTGCTTGCATTCACTTAACCCCCTTGGTTCGATTCTGTAGATATATAGGTGAGATTTGGTTCGTGAACCTCATATTTTTCATCTCTAACTCCATCTCTCATAACTACTAACCTCTTGGAAGGACCGGGTATCGATCCGTGTAATATAACGTAATCGTTTTCGATAACACCATAATTTATGAAACCTCCTTCGGGCGTGACTTCTTCGCCTTCTTCTCCGATCTTAAGGACCCTTTTATTGAATTCAGTCCTCTGATGCAGGCCCATCTGTCCTGCCTGAGGCACTGTTGGTCTAGTATATCCAGGTCTAAACACGCCGGTATTACCTACGTTTCTTACCGATTTGCTGTTCTTATGCTGAAGAAGTTTAACTCCCCATCTCTTAACATGACCCTGAAATCCTTTACCTTTAGTGATCGCGGAAACGTCGATCATCCTGCCGGACTCACAGAATTCTCTATATCCGAGATCTTCTCCCAAGATATCTTCGGATTTATCTATCCTTTCAGGTATAGTTCCTCCTCCTATCCTAAGCTCCATGATCTCAGGTGTCTTACTCGGCACCCCTGAGACCATTTTAGGTTGAGTATTTATTATGGCCCTAACATCGTCTACTAAATCTCTATCTATACTTTCCCACATCTCATCAGTATCGTGATGATCTGGGATAGGAAGTCTTTTTTCGAGTGATCTATCAACATCGTTAGCCCATACTTCCCCCATCGTTCTTAGGCCTTCATGCGTATTTTCATAGAACCGTAGACCACTTACTCTGATTGGAGGGACTTCAACGATAGTTATAGGTATCCTAACTTCCTGTCCAGAAGTTGTACTTTCGTTTCTGTAATCGACCACAAAGGCGTGACTCATGCCGGCCTTGTATCCGGGAAAACCTTGTACCTTTGGCTCTCCATTCCATTCCGGCCATGATCTTATCTTTGGAACCATGCTTTTAGCGCGTTTTCGGGGCGAATATCCCATCGAACCTCTTCTTGGATGATGTGTTTCTACCATGACTACACCTCGATCTTGTTGACCAAGCGAATCACCAGGATAACGTTCTTCGATCCTAGAGCAGAGCTCTTTTTGCTTTATCGACTAAATCGATCCTAGAGCAGAGCTCCTTGGATCCTAGGAACTGCATCCTGGGTCCATTGACCGTGACGTGTTTATATAGGGATCCTAACCGGATTGCCCTTTCACGTCTGGTCAACAGACGATGTAATGGGTCATTACAGACCTTTTGTATTTAAATCTAACGGTTTTAGCCTTCTTTATACCTCAAAAATCGCTTCACGGGTATTTGGATCACTAACACGACAAGGATGTCAAGTTGTTAGGCGTTATTAACTTTTTGCATTTACCGAGGAAAAAGATCATCACATGGTAGAGATAATGGGTTGTACGATAAATAAAAAATACATCGTATCTGTTCTCTATGACGGCAGTAAAAAATGGAAGGTGTTTACTTACTATTGATAAATTTGAAAAAGCCGTTGGTGAAAACGATAGGGGCATTAGGCGAGATCGAATTTAAAGAAGGTAATTACATCTATACTGGCTCGGCTCAAAATAATTTAGAGGCTAGAGTATCGCGCCATTTGAGTTCTGAAAAGACTAAACACTGGCATATAGATTACCTCTTAGAAGAAGCTGAGATATTGGAAGCGATAGCTTTCGAGGCAGGAAAAGAAAAAGAATGCGAAAGTGCTCTTTCACTTGACAAGAATAAACAATTCACGCGCGTAGAGGATTTTGGTTGTTCGGACTGCAGTTGTCCTTCTCATCTGTACTTTTCTGACGAGAGTGTAGAAGTTCTATTGGATAAAATGACAGGTCTGATTGAAGAAGAACCTGTAAAGAGCGAGGATCTTGATCTTTAGTAACCTTTTTATTTGAGATGTCGTTGTACTAGGACGCTCCATGGTGGGCCCGTGGGGTAGCTTGGTCGATCCTTCGGCGTTCGGGACGCCGGTACCCGAATTCAAATTTCGGCGGGCCCATCCCATTTCTCCAAATTTATCTAAGTATATATAGAAAGAAAATAAGATAGAATAAAGATTTTTTGAAAAGAGTTCATCATCCTTCTTTAGCCTCTAGAAGACCAGACTCCGTCAGGTACTTCGTCATAGATGTTCTGCTCTTCGCTTTTTTCCTCGCTCTTCTGTGCGGCGGACCTTATCTTTTTGATTATCTTCTCCTTTTCGAAGAGCCAGTAATGTATCCTCCACTCTCTACCGTCGTAAAGGGTTGTCTCTTCACGCTCAGTGGTCAGGAGGCCCGCATCTTCCAGCATGTAGAATACGTCGCGGTCTTCTTGTTCTAAAATATTATCGATTATCCTGTCATTGAACCCAAAAAAATTCAAAACATGTTCAGCCATCATCTGGGCTGCACTGGTCTCCATACCGTCCTCGTCGATACTGTTTTTTATGGCAGTCGTAAGTTCGTTGACCTTTATCGGTTCTGGTGAATCATCATCATATCGAATAAATCCATCATCATTTACTTCAGCCATAGTATTGAGTCCTCTTAGCTTATCTGTTAAGTAATTTTGCCCTTTATAGTATAAATAGTTTGTGCCATTTGATTGGCGAAAGAACGTTTAAAAAGGGAAAACTTTTATCAAGTAGTGTTTTGAGCTCTGATTTTCAGTCGAACAATCTTTCGACCATCCATTCTTCGTCGAAATCGACTAGATCGTCGTATCCCTCTCCAGTTCCGACAAAAAGCATAGGCCTACCTACGGCGTGTCCTATCGACAATGCGGCACCACCCTTGGCATCTGCATCTATCTTTGTCAATATCACACCGTCTATACCGACCGAGTTCTCGAACTCCTTTGCCTGTTCGACGGCATCACTCCCCGCTAAAGCGTCGCCGACGAATATTATCATATCTGGTTCGGCGACCCTCTTTATTTTTTCCATCTCACTCATCAAATTCTTGTTGGTCTGCATCCTACCAGCGGTGTCTATGAGAACAATATCTTTTCCCCTGGCCTCTGCATGTTCAAGGGCATCATAGGCTACGGCAGCCGGATCACTTCCCTGGGAATGCTTTATGACTTTAGCCCCGAGTTTGTTACCGTGTTCTTGAATCTGTTCTAAAGCACCCGCTCTAAAAGTGTCCGCAGCAGCTAAAACACAGCTGAAACCCTGTTCCTGCATCCTTTTACCTATTTTGGCTATAGTGGTCGTTTTTCCCGTCCCGTTCACGCCGATGAACATTATAGAGAAAGGTTTCTCTGCGTTTTTAACCCTTTTATCAAAATCGATCTTTTCAGTTTTAAGAGCTGATTTCACGGCCTTTTTCAAACTGGCTTCGACCACTTCTTCCAGCTCGTATTTCCGACTTATCTTCCTTCCTATCAGGTCCTCTTTCACTCTTTCTTGGATCTCATCGACCACAGGAAGGGCAACATCGGCTTCGAGAAGAGAAACTTTAAGGTCCCAGAGGATATCCTCTATCTTGCTTTCTTTTATCTTGGAACCCCACCCGTTTACGAATGCTTCATCGGGTTCTCCTTCGATCTCTTCTTTGCTGGATTTTGTCAACCCAGATAATTTATTTTTTAGTTTATCGAACATCTTTTCTCTCGGTCAGGACTTGTGTTTATTGTATGACCTGTCCTCCACCTTGGGCCTGCTGTTGTTGCTGCTGAAGTTCCTGATATTCCTTTCTTAATTCCTGTTCTAACTCTTGAGCATTTTGGTTGAGTTCTTCGATCTGGTTTTCTAATTCTTCTTTGTTTTCCTTGATTTTATCCTTTTTCCTCTCGACGACCTCTAAGGCGTCCTCTATTTTCCTCTCGGCAGAAAGATCAGATCCGAGCCCGATAAGGACTTGTTCATTATCTGTGATCTTGGAGTGTACGTAAGAGTCCGCCCCTATAGGTACCATTATTTCGGTCCCTTCTTCTTTCTCCTGGTATTTTTTCATCGTCTCTTTTGCCTCGTTATGCTCCTCGATAAGATCTTCTACCATCCCGACCTGTTCTTGAAGCATCTCGATCTGAGATTTCATCTGTTCTAGCCTGTTCGCCTTCTGCTGTAATTCCATCTGATTAACCATTATCTTCATTCCTCCGCTTCTATCTTTTGCTGTATAAGATCATCTTCCACTTCATCCTCATCGACTTTTTCAGAATCGTATATCTTTATATTTGTTCTCTTCACTCTGTGTTTACTTCCAAACAAGGAATAAACTTTTTCTATGGCTTCTTCTTCGTTATCGCTTATCACTTCTTTTGAAAAACGCTGCCATTCACCTTTATCTTTGCTCATCCTAAATTTTCCCATTACTCTGTGTACCTTCATCATCATTCACCTTACTCTTTATGAGGATTCATTATGTGCTGATAAGGCCGAGGGGTATTAAAAATTAACCCTGTTGTTCCCTTGCAAATCTAGCCTCAAAAATATATAGCACTTCGTTCAGTCTAACTATCGGGGTGAGATGGGTTTGGAGAAGAAACTAAAAAGAAAAGATCCGTCCACCAAACGGGGCAGGTATTCTTTTGATCGTTTTTTGGACTTTGACACTGCTTGGTTTATTTGAATTCGACTTGGGGTTTTTCGGGATTCTACTGGTCTTCACAGCAGTTTACTTACTCTTATTAGCTATGATCACCAAAGTGGGCAAAACTATAGCTACTGATATGGATTCAAAAACCGGTCCCGACAGATATGGGATTTGATGATCTAAAAATCATTGTAATCCATTCCTATCTGAAAGCTCACAGACTCTAGTAACAACAATACATATATATCACATATACCTAAAAACCCATTAGTCGCGGGTTCTCAAGACCCGCAGGAGATGTGCCCACATTTGGGTGAATCCATAAACGGTAATCAACGTGATATCATGGCAGAAGATGTTGTAGGCGAAGATGAGGAAGAAGAATCGATGGAAACTTATCCCAGCATGTACAAATATATAGAGAAGGCCTGGGAGCAACCGAAAGAAGGCTATCTCAAAGAGTTACAGAGAAAAAGGCTAAAGCAGTGGAGAAGAGACGATAATTTCAAAAGGATAGAAAGACCTACCAGGTTAGATAGGGCTCGAAAGTTGGGTTATAAGGCTAAACCCGGTTTCGTTGTTGCAAGAGCGAAGGTCAGGAGAGGAAATCTGAGAAAAACTAGACCCACTAGAGGTAGAGGACCCAAAAGGATGGGTGTGAAGAAGATAACACCTAACAAGAATCTGCAGTGGATAGCTGAAGAGAGGACTTCAAGGCGTTATCCCAACTTGAGAGTATTGAACTCTTATTGGGTCGGAGAAGACGGCCGGAGAAAATATTTTGAAGTGATCATGGTAGATCCCGATCATCCCTCTATAGAGAACGACTCAGATATAAATTGGATATGCGAGAAGGATCAGAAAGGAAGGGTATTCGATGGAAAGACTTCAGCAGGTCAGAAAGCTAGAGGCCTGAGAAGTAAGGGTAAAGGCGCAGAGAAGTCAAGACCCTCGAAGGATAAGAATTCCTGATAACCCTAATAGTCTAGATCCTCAAAATCCGTGAAAGGCTCCTTGGGAGCTTTTTTGGGATCTTTTATATATTCCAGATCTTCTTCTTTTATATTTTCCATAGAGTACTCTTCATTCAGGGCATTTTTCACTCTTTCTTTTAGCTCCTCTAAGTTCTCGCCTTTGAGAGCGGATATCTTCAATCTTTTTGAATCAGATTTTTCCAAGTCTGATTTATTTTCGATCTCGATAAATTCGACCTCAGAAAATTCTTTTTTGATCTCATCACAAAGTTTTTCCTGTACATCCATCGGATACCCGCAGGTCTCCGTTGGATCAAAGATAAATATTATGAGGTCTGCTAGACTCTCTAACGCACTGACGGCCTGCATCTCTATGTCGTTACGCTCTTCTTTGGGACGATCTAACATACCCGGCGTATCTAGTAATTGGCATTTTCTATATCCTAAGAAGAAGTGACCTATGCCGACCTCTTGAGTTGTAAATGGATAAACGTCGATCTTCGGTTTTCCGCTAGAGATCTGTGAAACGAGTTCTGATTTACCCACGTTGGGGTATCCTGCTACCACTACGGTTGGATATTCTGGCCTTATATCGGGTAGCGAGTTCAGTTTAGATCTTGCGTCTTTCAAAAAATTGAGATTTTCATCGACTTGTCTTAAAAAAGAATCGGTCCTAGCATAGGCTTTTTTCCTCACTCGGTCTATCTCGTCTTCTTCCTCTAGAGAAACGACTTCTCTAGCCGCTTCCATCAATGTTCTCTTAGCCCTTCTTTTAGCCCAATTTATAGCACCTAACGACTTCTTGAGTTCATCTACCCCGATTATGATATCGATGATATCGAAATAGAACTTTGGTAAGGTTTCCAGTGTAGGAAATTCATCTTCATATCTTCCTATAGTGTCTTCTATTATATGTGCTACTGTATTCAATTTGACCGAGGCCGTTTTTTTCTTTCTTTCGACCCTGTCTTTTGACTCTTTTCTTTTTTTCGAAGCTCGGCCAAAGGCTTTATCTAGTATCTCATCCGCATCCATGATCGGCGTGATATTGAAATCCATGGTTTTCGTATCTACAGGGTGGTGAATAAGGTTAACGGTCCTTAGATATATTGCATTTAGTGGTGTTCTTAAAGGAAATAGTTAAAAAGGAGTAGGTTTTTCCATCTCATAGGTGCTCCAAATGGAAGAAGGAGATCTTATCTACGTGGATTACGATATATGGGTAATGCCTGATGACGAAGACCAAGAACCCACTCTGTTCGATACGACTGATGAGGAGAAGGCAAAAGAGGAAGAAATATTCGATGAAGAATCGATGTATGGTTCTCGTCCTGTCGTTATCGGGGGAGAAAACATAGCTGAAGGCTTCGGTGATGCTCTAAAAGAAGCAGATATCGATGAAGATAATTCTGTTGAGGTCCCGCCAGAAAAAGGGATAGGCAATAGAGACCCCGAAAAGATAGAGCTCTATAGCAGGCGAGAGATGGAAAGAAGAGACATCGAACCAGTCGAGGGAAAGCAGGTTGAGATAGATAATAGAAGAGGCAGGATAATCCAGGCTACTGCAGGTAGGGTAAGGATCGATTTCAATCATCCTTTAGCTGGTAAAACCTTGAGATATGATTTCAAGATAACGGAAAAGCCAGAAGACCCTGAAGAAATAGCTGAAGCCATACTTGAGATGGATTACCAAAAAGCCGATTATGTAGTCGAAGATACTGATGATGGCATCGACATAATACTTCCCGAGCAGTGTAAATACGATCAGAATTGGTTCGTCGCTAAATATAGGATAGTCGGCGATCTGAGAGAGCATTTAGATGCGGAAAAGATCCGCTTTATCGAAGAATACGTAGAGAAAGACGAAGGAGATATAGAAGAAGAATTCGAAGAACTCGAGGAAGAGACCGAAGAAGAATTAGAGGGATCTGGAGAAGAAGAAAACGAAGAAGAGACCGAAGAAGAAACAGAAGAATAAGTGACCTCAGTTCTAAAAAACCATTTCCTTTACTAAATCTAATATTGTAGTTGAGTTATCATGGCTATGAAGGTGACATTCAAGGAATGGATAATGCTTTTCATGATGGTAGGTATTTTCGTCGCCATCACAGCTTATCTGATAACGTTCTTTTTTGACGTCTCCGGTCCTGTGATCACTACACTGGCTTTAGTGGTAATATTTCTAGTCTTCAAACTTTACCAGTATAATAAAGGCGATGGTGATAAAGAAGTGGATTATACTGGTGATGATGCGAAGATAAATTGAATTGGTTAGCATTTTTTTATTTATCATCTGTTCTCTTTGCCTTCAACATCATCGAGACTGTAGTTTCCATATTCCTGTACTTCTTTCTTTTGTTTGATCAGATAATATGGTACTGCTAGAAGAGTGATGATCATTACTAAACCCATTATGATAATCACTCCAATGATGAGTGAGACACCCAACCAAGTTGCTATCATTAAAAAGACGTCGAAGAAATGTAATATAAAGAATAAGATAAGGGCTAAGATCAGCCCCGTAATAACGAAAGAAGATTTTCTCATCTTTTCTAACCTTTTCCAAAGGAAATACTCATCCCTCCAGAAGAACTGTCACTGTTTTTTGAAGGAAGGTGCGGCTTCAGAGAAGATGCAAGATCCTGTAAGGTCATGCTTCTCAACCATACTTTGCCTGGTCCTCGGAGAGTAGTCATGAAAAGTCCTTCACCAGAGAAGAACGAACTTTTGATCCCACCGGTCCTTTCTACATTGAAATCAACAGATGGTTCGAACGCCGCCACGTGACCTGTTGAGACTTTCAACAATTGGTTAGGCTGAAGTTCTTTTTCGATAAGATCACCGGGGATGTGCAGGAATGCCATTCCCGTACCAGAAAGTTTCTGCAGGATGAATCCTTCTCCACCGAAAAGGCCTTTTCCTAGTTTTTTCTGAGTGTGTACGTCTAAGTCTACACCTTCTTCTGCACATAAAAAGGCATCTTTTTGAGCTATGTATTCTTTCCCGGGCTGGATCTCCAGAGGCAGTATCCTACCTGGAGATTTACCCGCGAATGCCACAAGTCCCTGGCCACCAGTGGTCCCGAACTTTGTTAGAAAGAATGATTCACCGGAAAAGCTTCTCTTCAGACTCTTCATGAAGCCTCCCTCAGCTTCGGTACTCATCCTTACGTTTCCGGACATATAGTTGAGGGCCCCAGCTTCACCGAATATCCTTTCGTTTCCTCCGATCTGGAGTGACACAACTTCAAGGTTATCTCCATCAATCTGATAATCCATCAATTACACCTGAACAAGAGATATTGTTGTAAATTATATATAATTTGTTGAGTTAGAATCCATAACTCGGAGATCATCTTGGGAGTACTCATCTCTATAAAGATAAGCGGGCGTGGGGGGATTTGAACCCCCGAGCTACAGCTTAGGAGGCTGTCGCCATATCCAGACTAGGCCACACGCCCTGCTTGTTCTAGTTTTTTATAACCTTTTCAAACAGCCAGCCAAAGAGCTCAGGCGTTTTTTCGTCATAGATGCTAGACTACACGTAGTAATTAAAATTTTACTTTAAAGGCCTTCATAATTAGACGAAATATTTACAAACAACTTTTTCATCTTCTATATCCGATGGTCGAGTTGGAGCTTGAAGACGAGCAGAGCGAAAACTTAGATTGTCCTGAATGCGGCAAGGGATGGCTTGCAGTCGACAGAAGTTCCCAGATGGTCTGCCAAAATTGTGGAGCAAAATTTGATCGGAGGGAATTACTCAAAAAGATCCGAAACCGATCCTTTTAAACAGTTTTAAGAGAACTATACAGTATTAACATCTAGTAAAACAAAAAAATTAAGAAGGACGTTATAATTGGTAGACCATGAAGATATCCATAATCGGTACTGGATATGTAGGTCTGGTGAGCGGCGTCGGATTAGCTAAACATGGTCATGAAGTCATCTGTGTGGACGTCGACAAAGAGATAGTCGATTCTATAAACAGAGCAGACCCCCCTATCTATGAGGAGGGTCTTGAAGAGTTATTGAATGAAGTGGTAGTTTCTGATAGGCTATCGGCTACCACAGATCTCAAAAATGCAGTTGAAAGGACCGAGATAACGTTCATCTGTGTGGGCACTCCTTCTTCTGAGGACGGCAGCATCGATACAAAATCATTGGAGGCCGCATCTAAAGATATCTCAAAGGCGCTTCAATATAAAGAGGATTATCATGTCGTAGTGGTCAAGAGTACCGTTACCCCAGGCACCACTGACGGTCATGTCAAACCGATACTAGAGGCCAACGGTAAAACTGTAGGTGAAGATATTGGTTTGGGCATGAATCCCGAGTTTTTGAGAGAAGGCGTAGCCTTGAATGACTTCCTTGATCCCGACAGGATAGTTATAGGTGGATGGGATGATCGCAGTAAAGAAAAGATAGAAGAAGTGTATGAAAGCTTTGAAGTACCTAAGCTCACCACTGACATAAGGACAGCGGAGATGATAAAGTACGCTTCTAACGCTCTTCTAGCTACCAAGATATCATTCGCGAACGAGATGTCCCGTATATGTGAGGAGGTAGGTATTGACGTATACGACGTCATGGACGGCGTCGGCCTAGACCATCGAGTGAAGAGAGATTTTTTGAATGCAGGCCCTGGATTCGGAGGCAGTTGTTTTCCGAAAGATGTGAAAGCTATCAAAGACTTGGCTACTGAAAAGGGTATCAAACCGGAATTACTCGAATCCGTTCTGTCTATAAACAATCAGCAGCCCATACATACCGTAGATATATTGGAAAAAAAATTGGGTTCTCTCAAAGGTAAAAAAATATCTGTTTTAGGACTCACATTCAAAGGAGGCACCGACGATGTCAGGGAAACAAGAGCTTTACCAATAGTTAAAAGGTTGTTGGAAAAAGGAGCAGAGGTAACCGGTTACGATCCCAAGGGTATGGATAATTTTGCCGAATTGATCGACGGTGTTAATTACTCTGATAGTATCGAAGAAGCCCTTAAAGATGCTGACGGCTGTATAATCCAGAATGACTGGGAAGAATTCGGTAGACTGGACAGAGAGGCCTTTGAGATCATGAAAAATAAAGTCGTGCTAGACGGTAGAAGAGTGCTCGATGAAGAAAAATTGGGTGATGATGTCACTTATGTGACCATAGGAAAAGGCTTGGTCGATTAATTTTATAAACCTGAGTATAGATGAAGAGATGATGTTAGAGTGCGACAAACTTCTCACCATCACAGTCATCTTGTTTTTACTTTTAATCCCATTAGCAGCACTCAGCTCTAGCACTGCGGAAAGTCAACCGGTGGTTGGAAGATACGACGAACCTTATGAAAGGACCGTAGACAGGGGCGAGGAAACCACTTTTAGTTGGACTATTGAAAAGGAACCCGATGACCCAGATTTTACCGTCAATATAAAAACTGAGGGTTTTGAGGGGCTAGACATACGATTAGGACCTGAAGATAATTTCATACTGAAAGAAGATAAAATAGTCACTCTAACGGTTGAAGTACCTTCCTTTCCAGATGTTGATAATGTCGAGGGAACTGTGACTTTCTTCTTCAGCCGTGAAGGTATAACCCAATATGAAGTCGAGCGATCCGTCACTGTAGATGTTGGAGGTCTTCCAGATGAGGCGGAACCTAACACGATCGTTGGAGGATTTAGAAATCCTTTACCCTCACCACTGGACGGTCCTTTCGGTGCCTTCTTATTGAACCTTCTGATATGGTTCGCTATCGGTCTGACGATCTATTTCGTCGTGACTCCCTTTTTACATAAGATCACTAAAAAAACGAAAAGCGATCTGGATAGACTTATGTTAAAGATGATCAGGATCCCTCTTCTGGTATTCATATTTTTGTATGGATTTATTCATTCATTATTCCGTCTTGATATACCCTTTGAGATCCAGGCTACACTTTATCAAGTATACTCTTTGTTGGTTCTAGCGATAGGGATCTACGTCGCATATAAGATATTGGATGGCATCTTAGATGAAATATCTTTGAGGCGTGGTGGTGCACAGTCTCCTTTCGAGAGGATATTGAAACCGGTCTTAGAAAAGGCAGGTATAATCATCATATTGCTGATCGGTTTGGTGATCGGGATGAGCATAATAGGTGTTCAAGTGACGGCCCTTCTCGCAGGTGCTGGTGTCCTCGGTCTTGTTGTCGCATTCGCGGCTCAGGACACCTTATCCAATTTTTTCAGCGGTGTACATCTGTTATTAGATAGACCATTCACTATAGGCGACGTACTTGAACTAGAGAGTGGTGAATACTGCAGAGTTGAAAATGTAGGTATGAGGAGCACAAAACTTTACAACATTAGGGATCACGAGATGATAATACTCCCTAACAACTCAATAGCCAACCAAAAGATAAAGAACCTTGCTGAACCGGATGAAAAGAAAAGGGTGTTGGTCAACGTTGGCGTTGCTTACGGTTCGGATATCGATCGGGTGAAAAAGATACTAAATGAAGTATTGAAAGAGCAAGACAGCGTTATCCACCAGGAGGGTTTCGAACCAGTAGTGAGATTCAGCGATTTTGCCGATTCAAGTTTAGAATTCAATCTCCGTTTCTGGATCGATGGCTATCTCAAACAGTGGGATGTAGCTAGTGCGATCCGTAATAGGATAGATCAAGAGTTCAGAGAGGCAGAGGTAACGATACCCTTCCCTCAACGTACTGTTTGGATGAAGAAAGAGAAAAAAGATTGATCTATAGATCCATCAATATCTCTTTTATCTTATCTTTCACCTTATCGTATTTTTCCCTCTTAAGATCGAAAACAGATCCTCTCTGACCATATTTTTCGAGTTGATTTCTATGGAGTACAGCCAAAACTGGTATATCTTGTCTCAACAGCTCATCGACCTTTTCGACAAAATAGTCCGAATAAAGTTCCATCGTTCCTATCTCATCTATAACTATGATATCACAGTCTTCAGATACGTTCGCTAATGATTTTTTTGTGAATCTTCTCAAATCGTCCATATCGACCCTGTATTTACTGACTTTAGGCCCTTCATCAATATTGACATGAGCTAGTATTCCCTCTTCCTCACTATTTATATCTACCAGTTTGAAGCCTTTCCTTTTCCCGTTCTCTCTTATATCTGGTGTCCTGAGACCTTCTGCTTTAAGATCCATCTCTTCGAGTATCTCTCCTATCAACGTACTTTTCCCCGAGCGTGGCGGCCCGGTTATGAAGATATTTTTCAGTCCCATGGTCTCATCTCTTACAAATCATCCAGTAATAGTCTTCCAATCTTCCCTTGTCAGTGATAGTGAAACCGTGTTCTTCCAGTAAGTCTACTGCATCTTCTAACGTAAGTCTTTCATGAGTAGGAGGCCCTCTTTCTGTTATCACTTCTTTATCCCAGTCGACGATACATATCTGTGCGTCGTTCTTCATGGTCCTGTATATCTCTTCTAGTGTCTTCTCATCTTCTATCTCATGTAGTACGTTTATAGCGAAGGCCTTGTCAAACAACCCGTTTTTTAGTGGTATATCCCCTTCTTCTGAAAGGACGATATCGATATTTTCACAGCCTCTCTCGGCACATTTTTTCTCCAGTTCATCCAGCATCTCTTTTTGGACGTCGACAGCATATACCTTTCCCATTTCAACGAACTCAGCTATCGGAAATGTTAAAAAACCGGTACCCGCACCTAGATCTAGAACTACGTCTTGGGTTTCGAGTTCTAGAAAAGAAAGTAATCTCTCAGGTGGCAACCTACTCTTCCTCTCTTCCGAATCGAGGAATGCCGCATGCTTGGGATCGTATTTTGACATGATGTTACATACTTCTAGTGACAAATAAACCTAATCGAAGAAAAGATTTATCTATAAAAATCACACATATCATAAACATGACTGAGGGAAAGATAATCGCGATGGGAGGCAATATAAAATTGAAACCGGATACTCCTCTTTTCAAAGAATATTTCAACATAGCTCAAAAGATAACACCTGGAACACCTACCATAGGTATTATACCTACCGCAAGTGGAACTCCGGAATTGAGTATGAAAGGCTATTCAGAGCTTTTCGAGAGTTTCAGTTCTAGAACAATGGTGATAAACCCTAAAGACAGGGAGGAAGCTAACAGTGAAGAGATGATTGAGAAAGTTAAAAAATGTGACGCTTTCTTTTTTACCGGAGGACATCAAGTACGCATAACTAGTCTCCTCGGAGGGACCAAAGTTGCAGAAAGTTTGAAAGAAAAATTTGAAGACGGGGCTCTCATCGGAGGAACGAGTGCGGGTTCTGTTTGCCTCACCTCCTTGATGATAGCCGGTGAACTGTTAGAGAGGCCTTTCGTCCACGGACAGGTGGAACTAACTCAAGGGCTCGGCTTCATTTCAGATATGGTTATAGATACTCATTTTGCCGAAAGAGGAAGATTTCCCAGGCTAATACACGTGATCTGTGAAAATCCCGGTACCCGCGGTATCGGTATAGGAGAAGGCACCGCTACAATCTGGGATCTAGAGAAAGAAGAGTTCCGAGTGATAGGTAGGAACTCTGTAGCAGTGGTAGATGGAGTACATATCTCAAAGAACAATGCACATGAACTGGATCTTGGGGAGACACTTTCCGTGAGTGGAGTCACTGTTCATGTATTGGGTGGTGGAGCCCGCTTTGATTACGATAAGTGTGAGATGTACTTACCAGAAGATGAAGATTAATCCCTGTACTTGTTTTCGATCATCTTATCTTGATCAAATATCTCATCGAGTTTTTCTTCTGGTAATATATCCTTTTTCCTAGCCAGCTCCGGGATCGGGATATCTTTTTCCATGGCCTCTTTTGCGAGATCAGCAGCTTCGATGTATCCTATCTCAGGAGATAATAATGTGGCTAGAGCTGGAGTATTTTTTAGATTTTTTTCGCAGACTTCTTTTCTAGCTTTAATACCTTTAACACATCTTTCTTCGAAAACTGGAAGATAGTTTATCAAAAGTTTTATCGAATCCAATATATTGTATGCGATCAGAGGAACCATCACGTTCATCTCCATCTGACCTGCTTGATTCGCCAAACTGACAGCTGAATCTCTACCTACTATCTGAAAAGAGATCATGTTTAAGCATTCTGCCATCACTGGATTCACCTTACCGGGCATTATCGATGAACCCGGTTGAACTTCAGGAAGTTCGATCTCACCCAGACCGGTCTTTGGACCGGACGCCAGCAATCTCAGATCGTTGGCGATACGTATGAGTTCTGAAGCTAGATCTTTCAGTGAGGAAGAATGATCTGCCATCTGAGATCTGCTGTTGTTCAGTTCGAAAGAGTTTCTAGCTTCTTGAAAATCACGGTCCAATATATCGGAAAGCCTCTCGATCACTATCTCTCTGAAACCTTCAGGAGTGTTTGCTCCTCTTCCCGTAGCTGTTCCGCCTATGGGCAATTCTAACAGTCCATGTTTTGAATCTTCCAACCTGTCCTTCGCTCTTTCTATCGCAGATGAGTATCCTAAAAATTCATCTCCCAGACTGATAGGTGTCGCATCCATCAGGTGAGTCCGACCAGATTTTCCAATATCTTGGAACTCTTCACCTTTAGCTTTGAATGATCTAGATACGGAATCTAAAATCGGATGCAGTGCGTCGGAACTCTCTATTATAGCTATATGAGAAGCAGTAGGAAAGGTGTCGTTCGTAGACTGCGACATATTCACATGATCGTTTGGATGGATCTTATCATAGTCTCCCTTTTCTTCTCCCATGAGCTCGAGAGCCACATTGGCTATCACTTCGTTAACGTTCATATGGAACGAGGTTCCGGCGCCGGCCTGATAGACATCTACGACGAACTGATCTTCATAACCACCTCCCAATATCTCCTCGCAGGCTTTCACTATGTACTCTCCTTTTTCTTCGTCCAGCTTACCGCATCTCATGTTAGCTTCCGCACAGGCTTTTTTCAGCGTCACGTAAGAATAGATCAACTCTGGAGTTTCTGTCAATCCACTGACTGGAAAGTTTTCTAGAGCTCTTTGAGTCTGGACACCGTAGTAAACGTCTTCGGGGACCTCTTTTTTTCCGATGCTGTCTTTTTCAATCCTCTTCATCCTTTTTTTCCTCCAGCTGCTGTCTAGAACTCCCTATAGCAAAGTTCGGGGGTACATCTTTTGGACAGACTTTCATGCAGTTAGTATAGAAATCGCATGCCCACCATCCGTCCTCGTGATCAGCTAACTCTAACCTCTCGATTTCTTCATCCTCTCTAGAGTCGATATGGAATCGATAGAGTTTAGCTAGAGCTGCTGGCCCTATATAATCTTCATTCTCGCCGTTGACGGGACACGCACCGAAACATGCCGCACATAAGATACAGTTGGTATAATCTTCGAGTTCTTCCACCTTCTCTGGATCCATCAGATGTTCTTTTTCAGGCTCTTCATCTGACTGCAGAAACGGTTTTATCTTCTCGTAATTTTTGAAGAATTTCTCCATGTTCACTATCAGATCCTTTTTCACCTCTAGATGAGGTAGGGGCTCGATAAGGACGTATTCATCAGATAATCCACCACCTTCTTTTAGAGCTTCGTAATCTTCTATATCGCTCTTGATCTCTTTCACTTTTTTGACCTGTGTTCTGCAAGCCAGTCTCGGTACCTTATCGATCAGCATAGCGCAGGAGCCGCACACCGCCCCCCTGCAAGAATAGCGGAATGAAAGCGAATCGTCTATATTTTCCTGAATATAGAACAGCGCGTCTAAAACAGTCTGGCCTTCCTCGTTTGGAACATCATAGGTATCGTAACTTTCTTCTTCGCCGTCAAACCTGTAAATTTTGAACTTCATCAATACTCACGCTCCTTGACTTCGAACTGGCCGAGTGTAACGTCCTCATAATAAAGCTCAGGACCTTCTTCGGTCTTTTCCACCATCGTATGATATAGATATTCGTCATCTCTTCTTTCTGGATGATCCCTTCTATAATGAGATCCTCTGCTCTCCTCTCTCTCTAAGGAACCTAGAGCTACGACTTCCGCTGTATTCACCATACTTTTCAGTTCTAAGGTCCGCACAAGAGCGGTATTGAATTTTTCATTCTCGTTATCGATATAAACTGAATCGAATTTTTTCTTCAATTCTCTCACCTTGGACAGTCCTTCTTTCATCGATCCTTCCTGGCGATACACCCCGAAGTGTTCGAACATCGTTTCCCTGAGTTCTTTCATGACTTCACTGTAAATCACCTCGCCTTCCCCACTCAGAAGTCTATCTATCTCTTCTCTGTCTTTTTCGATCGCCTTTTCTATCTTCTCTTTATCCTTCTCTTCCTCTTTTAGGTCTTCACCGATCTTTTTTCCAGTTCTTCTTCCGAAAACTACCGTCTCTAAGAGTGAATTCCCACCGAGCCTGTTGGCGCCGTGAACGCTCACGCAGGCACATTCACCAACAGCGTAAAGACCATCGATCTCGGTTTCACCATCGATGTTAACGTCGATACCCCCCATCGAATAGTGCTGGCCCGGCTGAACAGGTATCGGTTCTTCCACCGGATCGACACCTGCGAAATCCTGAGCGATCTGCCTTATGCCGGGGAGTCTTTCGCTGATCTTCTCCTCGCCGAGATGCCTAAGATCCAGGTGAACGTACTCATCTTCGAAGGCCCTTCCCTCTTCTGCTTCGGTGATGATCGCTCTAGCCACGATATCCCTGGGAGCGAGTTCCATAGCATCCGGAGCATAATCCTTCATGAACCTTTCTCCTTCGGTGTTTTTCAAGTAACCTCCTTCTCCTCTCGCTCCTTCAGTCATTAGTATATTGGAGCCGTAAAGAGTAGTAGGATGGAACTGTATGAATTCCATATCTTCGAGAGCGACACCTGCTTCATATGCTAGATATGCTCCATCCCCGGTGTTTATAAGAGCATTGGTCGATCTATTGTATATCCGGCCGTATCCTCCAGTAGCGAGAACGACAGCGTCCGCTGAAAAACCGACAAGTCTTCCCTTCTCGATATCCCAGGCTACTAGACCCTGGATCTTTTTATCTTCCGTTACTAGTGAAGTGACGAAATACTCGTTGTAGAAATCCAGACTTTTCGCCACGGTCTGTTCGTATAGAGTGTTGAGGAGATTATGCCCCGTTCTATCGGCAGCGTAACAAGTTCTAGGAACCCCGGCTCCTCCAAAGGGGCGCTGAGCTATCTTACCGTCTTCAAGCCGTGAAAAAACCGTTCCCATATGTTCTAGTTCGAGAACTATGTCCGGCGCATCTTTGCACATCGCCTCGACGGCGTCCTGGTCTGCTAGATAATCAGAACCTTTGACCGTGTCGAATGCGTGGTCTTTCCAAGTGTCGTCCTCAGCTTCAGGAACGTTTGCTAGAGAGGCATTTATACCTCCTTGTGCCGCTACACTGTGAGATCGAAGCGGATGAACTTTAGAGATGATGGCCACGTCTGAACCTTTTTTTCCCGCGGCCAAGGCCGCTCTCAGACCTGATAATCCGCCTCCAACGATAATAACTTCATGTTCTAATATCTCTTTGCCTTCCATCTACTTCCACCCAATTTTATTGTGAAATATATACGCAGAAGATATTAAACATTAGGGTGTGATATCCTGTCTTTCACTCTCTTCTAGTTAATATTTAAATACATTGATTAACCTGTTTAAGGAAAGAGGTGATCATATTGGTAGAAAAGGGATGTGAAGATTGTGATTATTTTGTTAAACACGATTCTTACGACTTTATAGGGATGTGTCTCAATGAAGACAGGCTGATCACGAAAAAAGAAGTCTGTCCAGACCAGCAAGATATAGACCTAGATGAGTTGAAGGATATACTGAAGGAGAAGGGTTGGATCTACTGTATAACCTGTGACAAACCGATATTTTCTTTGGATGAGCTGGAGGACCATAAGAAGGGGAGACTCGTAGAAGAAAGGTACTCAGACGACGTTGCTTCAGAAGACAGCCCTGCCGCTGACTGAGGTGATCATATGAGTGATAAACTAACCATGATATTAGGAGGAGCTCAAGGCTCCGGTCTCGAAACATCGATACAGATACTTTCCGCGGGGTTCGCTTCCTCTGGCCTGGGATTCCTTGCTGACAGGGAATATCATTCAAACATAAAAGGTAAACACAGCTATGTTCATGCTGAGGTTTCTTCTAGAAAGATACCGCGCTCACTTCAATCTGAGATAGACCTCTTAGGCTGCATGGACGCAGAAACGCTCTTCACTCATTTCGATGATATAAGAGAGGGAGGCTATCTCATATATGATGCTTCTGTAGGTGACAAAACTCAAGGGGAGATCAAAAGCATCGATGATCGATTGAGAGGAAGACTAGAGGAAAAGTTTGATGTTATGGATATCGAGGGAACTGTCGATTCGGTCGTAGGATATCTGAGAGAAGAAAAAGACATCGATATTGTAGAGCTCGATTATCCAGAGATATTAGAGGAACTGCAAGAGAAGCACGACATCTCTTCTTCTCAAGCTTCTAGATACGTCAGTTCGATCCTGATCGGAGGTGTCGCTGGGCTCATGAACATAGAAAAGTCGATGATCGACATAGGGGTCGAAAGAAAATTTGAGGGGAAAGAGAAGATAGCAGATCAGAACAAATCTTTGATAGAAGATGTCTCTGATGATGTAAAAGAGAAACACGATTCTCCGCTAGACATCGGAGATACTTCCATCGAGGAAGAGGATTTCATGATGGTTAACGGGAACGAAGCCACAGGTATGGGAAAATTAGTGGGAGGTATGAGGTTCCAGAGTTACTATCCGATCACACCCGCCGCCGACGAGAGTTTCTTCATAGAACAGCAGATCGGTAAGGACGAGAACACCGACGTACTGGTATTTCAGACGGAGGATGAGATAGCCGCGATAACTTCCTGCATCGGTTCCGCTCTGACAGGAACTAGAAGCGCTACGGCGACAAGCGGACCGGGATTTGCCCTGATGGTAGAAGGTCTAGGCTGGGCCGGCATAAACGAAGTTCCTATCGTCATCACCTATTACCAGAGAGGAGGCCCAAGTACTGGTCAACCTACGCGGGGCAGTCAAGACGATCTGATGAATGCCCTTTATTCGTCGCATGGTAATTTTCCGCGGATCGTGATAGCTTCTGGGGATCATGAAGAGGCTTTGAGAGACGCTGTTAGAGCCTTCAACCTAGCGGAGAGGTATCAAACCCCGGTTATACATCTGCTGGATAAGTTTTTGGCTAATTTTGTCAAAACCATACCCGTTCCCGATGTGGGAAAAGAGAAGATAGAGAGAGGAGATCTCTTTTCTAAAGGGGAGGATTACAAGAGATTTGAAGATGGTCCTGTCTCTGAAAGAGGTCTTTTTGGATCGGAAGTGATGTGGTATACTGGAAGTGAACATGATGAGGAAGGCAACGTCAGCGAGGACCCTGAGAACAGGATAGACATGCATAAAAAAAGGATGCAGAAGCTCGAGATAGCTGACGAAGAGATAGAAAGGAGATTATCTTACTTTGGACCGGAAGATGCAGATAACCTGCTGGTGAGCTGGGGATCGGTTAAAGGAACGGCACTAGATGTGATCGATGGATCACAAGAGGACCTAGCGTACTTGCATATAAGGACTTTTTCGCCTTTTCCAGTAGATGAAGTGATAAAATTTATTGAAGATAGAGAGAGGATCATCTCTATTGAGCACAGTTACTCACCTCGTATTTCTGAAGTGATAAGTTTGAATACCGGTCAGCAGATAGACAATGAAATAGTGAAATTCACTGGCCGTCCGATATATAGGGATGAACTGATAGGATCGATCAAAAATATTTTAGAAGGTTCTGATAGGGAGGTGTTGAAACATGGCCCGTGACTATAGTACTGAAAACTGGATAGATTGGTGTCCTGGCTGTGGAAATTTTGGTATAGTTTCCAGCGTATACAGAGCTTTCTCTGAAATGGAAATCGAACCCGAAAACACTGTAATGGTTTCAGGCATCGGCTGCTCTGGAAAGATGCCTCATTTCATAGACGTGAACGGGGTACATACACTGCACGGTCGAGCTATACCATTCGCTACAGGGATAAAGATGTCAAACCCGGATCTAGAAGTTGTAGTTAACGGTGGAGACGGCGACCTTTTAGGTATCGGTGCTGGTCATTTCGTCGCCTTGGGTAGAAGGAATCTCGACGTGTTAGTTATGATGCATGATAATAGAGTCTATGGTCTAACCAAGGGCCAGGCCTCACCGACCCTGGACCGGGGTGAGCAGACCAAGGCATTGAACAGTCCTAATATACAGGACGCTTTAGAACCCGTGTCTCAAGCGCTCGTTTCTGGTTATACACATGTGGCGAGAAGTTTTGCTATGGACTCGGATCATCTGAAAGAGTCGATAAAGGCAGGTATAGAACATGATGGTGCCGCCTTTTTAGATATACTTCAGCCCTGTGTGACTTACAACGATATACATACGTCTGAATTCTTCAACGAGCACATAGAAAAACTCGAGGATGGGGATCTAGAAAGTGTTGATGATCCGGTAGAGGCGATCCTTAATGCAAAGATAGAGGACAAGATACCTTTAGGAACTTTTTACAGAGATGTGGACAAACCGAGTTTCGGAGAAAGGATAGCCGAACAGATGTCCAGTTACAAGGACAAGGCGCCCGCACATAAAGAGATCGGTGATGAAGACGGATCATTAATAGACCAAGAAAAATTCGAATCGATCTTCGAAGATAACCTGATCAAAAAAGAAAGATAAGGGTTTTTACCTTCATCTTTCCTTTTTTGGGATCCTATCAGGGACCTGTATAGGGACCTGTAGGACACTTTTTATCCTGAATTCGCCCTCTTCCTTTTTTGGTATCTTCTTGAATTTTTCCATCCTCTGTCCGAATGCCTGATAGCCTTTCTCTTCGATGAAATCGTAGATCTCCTTATAAGCTTCTGGATAGTCTGCAGGAGTACCTTTAAAATTTCTAGTAGCGACCTGTATCCGGGGTAGGAATTTCAATTTATAACCACCTCCACCTTTTCTCAGCTTTTTTATAGGTTTGGCTATATCCGCCCTGAAATTTTGATCGGAAGCTTGATCAAAATCGTTTATGTAGAAAGCGGTAGGCTTTCCATATGGTTTCGCCTTGTTCTTTTTAGCCCATTTTTTAAGATCCTTCATATATTCTTTAAAGGGCAACTCTTCAATAGGTCCCTCATATTCTTTGCTTATGTAAGTTGTTGAACTCTTTGACTTTATTTTCACCATGTATTTCTCCTCCAACTAATAATGGTGTAATAGATATATTAAATTTAGGTAAAAATTGCTACGTGATCATAGAAGATCATCTCTTTCATATTCGACCATCTTTGAATCCGATCTTCTCCAACTTTCTTCGGCCTCGCTCAAAACCTTTTTGGCCCTTTCTTCAGCCTCTTTCTTTATCCTTTCTTCATCTATACTGATGAACTTTCCATCTCTCAGGACCTTTCTACCATTGATGAAAACATTGTCTACCTCCATGCCAGTAGATGAATACACAAGATTAGGTATGATGTTCCTGAAGGGTCTCTGTACAGAAGGAGAAAGATTTGTATTTTTAAGGTCTACTGTGATCAAATCAGCTTTTTTACCTTCTTCAAGACTACCAATCTTGTCTTTTAACCCGAGTGCTTTTGCGCCGTTCTTGGTAGCGATCTTCAGGCATTTCCAGGCTGGCAAAGCCGTCGGGTCTCCATCCAGACATTTACTTAGAAGGCTGATCGTTCTCATCTCCCGGAATATGTTGTGGGCTCCGTTACCCGGTATCTGATCAGTGCCGAGACAAGCGTTGCCGCCGAGAGAGAGGAATCTGTGTATAGGAGGGACAATCCCGTCTATCGTGGCTATTGAACTTGGACAGCCTACCATGTTGGTTTCGCTTTCTACGATCGTTTTCTTTTCCTGGTCCGTCGTATCGTGACAGTGAGCAGCCAATAGATTGTCTTGCAATATCTCTTCTTCTTTCAACTTCTCCACGGTAGAGCAACCGTATCTACTTTTGATCTGTTTTCTCTCCCTTCCACCCTGTGCCACATGCATATGGATACATCTGTCGTACTCATCCGCCTCATGTTTTATCTTCCTTAAAGTTTCAAGAGTTACCATGTCTAGGGCTTGGGGGCCGTATGTGATATCGATCAGATCGCTTTGGGCGTATCTATCAAATAGATCATCTGCCTTCTGGAACTGTTCATCAGAACTCTCCAACTCATAGATATCTCCTTTTTTGTCTACGATTTCATTGATCGTCTCGGCACCTACTACCCGGGTACCGAATGGCTTGTGTACTTTTTCTATCGTTTCATCTAGGTCAGAAGTGAACTCCCCAAAGGTCGTTGTTCCCGATCTTAATCCTTCCAATATACCTAATTTCGATCCTGTTATAAAGTCACTCTTTTCTAAATGCTTCACTATCGGTCCTAGAGCTTTGTCCATCCATTCTATCTCAGGGACGTCCTGCGCAGTCCCTCTCAACAGCGATAGACCTGAATGTATATGCGCGTCGATGAGACCTGGCATGGTCACATGATCGGAACCGTCTATTATCTTCGTATAATTTTCTTCATCAAGGTCTTCCGTTTTACCAACGAAGCATATCTTATCCATCTCCACTCCTACAGCTCCGTTTTTGATCACACTTGGACCTTCATCTTTGAACGTGATAAGCGTCGTATCTTTTATGGCTAAATCCACTTGCTCACCTTGTCTTCATAAATGATCCCATCATTATAATCGTTTTCGTGTATATTTTGGGATGATCTTTTATTGATCATATCGATTTTAGAAAATAGAAAAGCCTTAATGATCGGATATCGAAAGATTATTATGCTCAGTTTCGGATTGTTCTCTGAAAGGTGAGAAGTAAATGGAAGAATTTTTGATCGTGCTGAACAAGAATGCAGATACACTTTCTATAGTGGACCCCAACGAAAGGGAGGTCTTGAAGACACTAGATTGTGGGCACAATCCTCACGAGATAGCCGTGACTCCAGACGGCGAGAAATCATACGTAACTTGCTCTCTCGGTAATGAAGTGAATGTCCTTGATAATGATTCCTTCGAGATAGTCAAAACATTGGAACACGAGCACTTCAAGTTTCCACACGGCGTGGAGATATCGCCTGATGGCGACAAGCTTTATCTGGCTTCGACATACAGCAGCAGGATATTCATAATCGATACTGGAACGGACGAGATAGATAAGAATTTTCCAACATACCAGGAACATTCCCACATGATCTCATTCACGCCCGACGGTAAAAAGGTCTTCGTTCCAAACATAGGAAGCGACAACATAACGGTATTAGATGCTGAAGAAGAGAAAGTGGTGAATCACTTTCCGGTCGGAGAGAGTCCGGAAGGGACCGCTGTTGATCCCGAGACAGGTGATCTTTACGTGGCGAACCAGGACGCTGATTCTCTTTATGTTATAGATTCAGAAGATTACAAGACACTCCACAAAAGAAGGTTGGGCAAGAATCCTATCAGGATCGTTTTTTCTCCAGATGGTGAATACGCTTTCATACCTAATAGGGAATCTAACGATGTTTCCGTGATAGATACGAACTTCCAGCTACGAGACAGAACAGAGCCCTGGGAGATCAAGAGGATCCCTGTAGGGATCTGGCCCGGCGGAACGGTATTCGATCACGACGGCTCCCGCGCATTCGTAGCGAACAATAAGACCAACGACATCTCGATAATCGATGTGGATGAGCTGGAAGAAGTGGATAGGATCGACGTCGGTATACATCCGGACGGCATCGCTTATCTGATGAGATGAATCTATCTCTGAAAAAATTTTATCTTTTTTTTTTGAAATTTTCAATCACAATATATAAATCGAAGATACAGATATTGAAAGCAGAGCGGGATTCACATGATAGAGGAGCTGGAGGAAAAATTGGACAAAAGAGACGCGGTGGTATGCATAGTCGGTTTAGGTTACGTAGGCCGACCTTTAGCTGAGTATTTCTCCGAAGAGTTGAAAACGATAGGCTTCGATATAGATAGATCCAAAGTCGAAAAATTGGAGAGGGAAAATGATAAAGATTCTCTGATATTCACTGCAGATATCACAGAGATACAGAAAGCTGACTTCATAATAATCAGTGTCCCGACCCCTGTTACTGAGAACAAGGAACCCGATCTTTCGATGGTGAAGGCCGCCTCGGAGAGCGTCGGTCGAAAACTGAAGAAAGGTGCAGTAGTGGTTTATGAAAGTACTGTTTATCCGGGCGCTACCGAAGAAGAATGTGTACCTGTTCTGGAAGAAGAGTCCGGTATGAAAGCTGGTGAGGACTTTTTCGTTGGTTATTCGCCTGAGAGAGTGAACCCAGGAGACGAAGAACACGATATCGACAAGATAACCAAGATCGTTTCTGGTATGGATGGGGAAGTAGGAAAAGTCCTTGAGAAACTGTACAGTTTGGTCACTGACGTTTATCTAGCTCCAGATATCATGACGGCGGAAGCCGCTAAGGTCATCGAGAACGTCCAGAGAGACTTGAACATAGCTTTGATGAACGAGCTATCGATGATATTCAACAAGTTAGGCTTGGATACATCCGAAGTTTTAGATGCTGCTGCGACTAAATGGAATTTCCACAGGTATTATCCGGGACTGGTCGGTGGTCACTGCATCCCTGTTGATCCTTATTACCTGGTCAAGAAAGCTAAAGAATTAGACCATCATCCACAGGTCATCCTGGCTGGAAGATCGATAAATGACGGTATGCCGAAACACGTCGGCGAGATGGCTGTGAAAGGGTTGAACGAAGTCGGCAAGGTGATCAAAGATTCTAGAGTTCTTCTGATGGGCCTGACTTACAAGGAGAACGTCGCCGATACGAGGAAATCTCCTGCTGGAGATATCGTCGAATTTTTGAAGGAGTATGGTGTTGAAGTCTACGGATATGATCCATATCTGAGTGAAGAGGAGATAGAGAGTTTTGGTGTAAAAGCTAGTGGGAAAGTTACCGGATACGACGGTCTGGTCATAACTGTAGCTCACGACGAATTTAAAGAGATGGAACTAGAAGATCTTGTTAAAGATACTGATGGAAAGATGGTCATCGTAGATGTAAGAGGCTTGCTGGATCGTCAGGAAGTGGAAGAGAAAGGCGTATATTACAAGACACTGTGAATTCACTCGTCTTCATCAGTTTCGTTCCCGGTCAGTTCTCCTTTGATGTATTTCCACATCTTTTTCGGATTGATGGATTCCATGATATAGTTCCATTCTTCTTTGGTGAACTCACCTGTTAGATACAGTACAGCGGCGTAAAGACCTACCATCGCACCGGCATAAAGGAATAGATGGTAAAACCGATCGATCGGCATCACCTGATCTTCCCAAACGAAGAGTATGAGTCCGGAGAAGGTGGCCGCTCCTACATGGTACAGGGTGACCCAAGAGAAGGAAACATCAGCTATACGATGAGATACCATGTACTTAGTGAGAGATATGCTAATGCCTGCGCTCAAGGTGGCTATCGCAGCACCAACTTCTTTTAAGCCAAAGAGTGGGATGCCGAAGAGAGAATCAGGGATCAGGAGGATGTTCAGGGCAACATTAGATAGATTACCGACTATGGAGATCTTGGCGCTCAATCTAGGTCTGTTAGTTCCGGTGATCACATAGCGGAATGGTTTGAAGTAAAGCATGAAAAATGAATTTATCGCGAGGATCCTGACCACCGGGACCGCGGGAAGGAAAGCGTCGCTGATCAGGATGTGGATGACTTTATGAGGAAATATTATCAGGAAAGCGATAACGGGAGTTATGAAAAGGCTGGTGTATCTCGCGGCTCCTTGCACAGCGTTTTTGAGGTTTTCCCAATCGCCTTTGGAATGATAATCTGAGATCGTCGGGAAGATGACGGTCCCGACGCCGGCTACAAGACCATTAACTATCAATGCCATCTGTCTTCCGGCAGCATAGTAACCCACATTCGAAGAGCTCCAAAAGAGCTGGACCATGACTATATCTACGCGATTACCGAAACGACTGACTATCTTGCTGAAGAATCCGGGCAGGGCGAAGTCCCAGTAGCTTTTTATGGTTTCCCAATCAGGCCTTTTTATTTCCAAGTCTTTGATGAAGAATACCGCGAGCAATGCAGCTAAAGCTCCTCCTGCTACATAGGTAAGAGCTAAGTCTATAGCGTGTCCATCTGTCAGTGCTACGTAGACTATGAAGATAGTCGGAACGGATCGATCCATAAGATTTATCAGTTCGTTTTTAGCGATCTCTCTTCTCGCGCGAAAAGTGTCTTTGGCTATCCAAGCTATACTCTTGAGAAGGAAGAACCCGAGGATTATG